>JALYZB010000157.1 GCA_030945945.1 Actinomycetota bacterium
GCCACCCGGCCCGGCTCGCGCGGTTGGCGGGACGGGGCGGGCTGCGATCCACCTGCCGCGGACGCGCTCGGCTTACCGCTCACGCCGCAGCCGGCGATGGCGAGCGCAACTGCGACGAGCGCACCGAGCCTAGAGATTGCCGTCGCCATCGCTGGGGCCACCGTGGTTGTCGCTATCGCGGTCGCCGGCCGTGGGGCCCTGAGGAATTCCGGATGGGCTCGACGCAGACGTCGAAGTGGTCGCGGTCGAACTCGTGGTGGCCGGCGCGGCCGTCGACGAACGTGTCGACGACGTCGACGAACTGGAGCCGGAACCACAGCCCGCCACGAACAACCCGATCGCGACAGCCGCTGCCACCAGCACCCGCCGACCCGATTTGAACTCTGTTGCACTCATTGTCGAACCTCCTTGGCTGTACGTGTTAGATGTTTCCGTCGCCGTCGCTGGGGCCCCCATGGTTATCGCCGTCCCGGTCGCCGGCGGTGGGGCCCTGGGGGATGCCGTCGGTGGGCGGAGGCGGTGTTGGCGGAGCAGACGTGGTTGTTGGCGGAGCAGACGTGGTCGTGGTCTGCGGCGAGGGGGCGGGCGCGGGAGTCGGCGGCGCTTGGGTCTGCGTCGTCGGTACCGGCCCCGGGCTCGGGGGCGCAGGCGGCGCGCTGACCACGAACACCGTGCGGACTCGGACCGAGCGGTCACTTGCGAGCACCACCACGAGGTGATGGCGGCCGGGGGCGAGACCTCGCAAGGTGAGTTGGCTCGCTCCACGACGCGCTCGGGAGCCATCCAGCCCGTAACGGAGCACCGGCGAACGTAGCCCGGCGCCGGTGAGTACGACGTGCACGGTCACCGTCTGACTGGCGTGCGCACCAGAGCGCGGGGACCGGATGCGGAGGTGTGGTGCCGGCGGCCTCGCCGCGGGCGTCGTCGCTGGCGCAGCTGCGTGCGCCGTCCTGGTGCTCGACGAGCTCGACCCACAGCTCGCTGCCGCGAACGAAACGGCGAGCGCGCCGAACGCCATCGCTACGGGCCTGCCTCCACCCATGACATCCCTCATCGCAACCATCCCGTTCACACCCGCGACGCCGTAGCGCGCTCGAGCCTGCTCGAAGTTGACCGTCCCGACAAGGACGCCCAGCGGCACGGCTTCCTTCCCGTCACCGCCTCCCGGTTGGTCGAAAGCGCCGCAAGAGTTGGCGGCGAGCGGCGCACGCAGTCCGTTGCGTGCAAACGGCGAGATGCTGCTCCGGATGGCCTCGCACGATCGGATCGACCATCGTCAGGTTCCGGGGGCGGAGGTGTCGTCTCGCTGTCGACTCCGCGTGAGATTGATCGCGCCCGGCGCGGAGATCTCCCGCTCGTGCCGGCCCATGGCGACGTCAACGGTCTCAAGCAGGCCGCCGCCGGCAGCGGCCGCGCTACGGGCAACGCGCGATGGCGAGACGTGGTCGTTGCCACCAGCGTGGGTTTCGCCTGGCTGGGCCCCGGGGCACGCTGCTGAAGCTCATCGAGCGCGGCGGCAGCGCCCTGCGCGCGGCAAAGCGTCGCACAGGACTCGCCAAGCATTTGTGATCCTTCACACAAGTGCCGGGATCGGAGTAGTGTGGGTGACGGCGCTGGCCCTGCGGCCAGAATTCTCAGCCCAAGCCCGAAAGCCACCGACGGCGCCCCGTGCGTCACGAGGCGGGAGGCTTGAGGTACCGGTTCTGCCTGCAGGGTTAGCGGGCGCCACCGGCGTTATTCCACCGTCTCGGTGGCTTCATTCGACCCGATGAGCGCATGAGGTTTACCCCGGTTCCTTGGGCGGTTCTTCATCGACGGACGGAAGGCTACGGCCGTGACGCACACAGCACGCGATCAGGACTCCTACACGCGACGCAGGCTGGCGCGGGACGGAGCGCGCCGGCTCTGGCTCGCTGTTGATGCCCGACGCGCTCTGAGCGGGCGTGTAGAGGCTCAGCCCGGAGTTCGACAGGCCCGCGTCGGCCGGCTACGGGTTCTCGCACCCCCGCTGACGGGCGAGGCCCCAGACGAAGCCGGTGAGACGGCTCCGCTGCCTCGCAGGCCCCCAGACCGCCTCCACGTGGTGATCGTCGCGGCTCGGCACCCGTCCTCGATCTGACGTCCCCGAGCGGACATCGCGCGTGTTCGGCCGGTCCTCGAGCGGGTACCACCTGTTGCGACGCGCTACATCGTGGCCACGACCCACCCTGGGAGCATAGGCACCGGTCGCCGCGAGTTTGCCGTCTCACAAACCGTTCAAGCCGGGCGCGACCCGGGAGTGTTCGTACGTCGACTCGGGAGGTCAAAATGGTCAATGCAAACGAGACACGGACCGAGAAGGGATTGAGCCTTTCTCGCGGACCGGCTCTGGTGCTGGGCACGATCCTGCTCGCCGCGGGTCTCTACTTCCTCTACACACAGCACACGTTTGCGAAGTTCTCCAATTTCCCTGACGGGTCCGCGCCCGTCACCGGCAAGGTCCTGTTCGGCATCTTCGGCGCCAACGGCTGGACCGGGATGCTCACCGCGGTCGGCGGCGGCCTGCTGCTGTTCGGCGCCGCCCAGCATCTGCTGGCCAAGACGATGAGCCTGATCGTCGGCCTTGCCCTCGGGGCGGCGGCGATCATCGCGCTGGCCAGTGGCAACGTGCTTGGAATGGCCGCCGCCAACGGCTGGACCGAGCTCGGATGGGGTGTCGCGGCCGCGATCCTGCTCTTCAACGCGGTCGTCCCGCGCCGGAAGCGGGTCGTGTCCGACGGCGCGGTCAGCGACCGTGGCGTATCGGACCGCGGGACCTCCCGGACTCACCGGCGGGAGGCCGAGGCGGCCGCAGCGGGTGCCGGCGCCGTCGCCGAGCATCACCATGAGAAGCACGTCCGTGACGACCAGACGGCCCGTGAGGATCGCACCGAGGCCCGTGAGGGCGTCGGCACCGAGGACCGGACCGCGGTGCACGGCAGCGCGACCTCCCGGGATCAGACGGTCGCCCATGGCGGCGCGACCGGCGAGGATCCGACGGTCGCTCAGCACCGCGCCGCCGGCGAGTCCAGCGTGAGCGAGGAGGACCGCCTCAGGACCGGCAGAGAGGGCTGATCGGGACCGAGTCGGACGCCACGGGCGGCGGATCGCGCTTGCAGAAGGTGATCCGCCGCGTCTCGGTCGCCACGACGCCCGAGTAGGGGTACACCACCCCGCCCGACTCGATCGTGCAGCGAAAAGGCTCCCGTGCTCCTGCTGCCGGTCCGCTGGAGCGGCAGTGGGCGGCCATCAGCGGACCGGAGATCCCGCCCTGGCCGACCTGGATCGACAGCCGACGGCGGATCGCCTGCTCGAGTCCGGCGGCCGGGGCGAGCCCGCGGGGCAGGACGGCACCGCGGGGTGCCTGGTCCTGGGCGACGAGAATCTCTGCATCACGATTGGCCCGCCCGGCCACGGCGAGGTTGGTCTGCGGGTTGTAGTCGGTGTTGTTGGCGGTGACGAACTGCACCATTGCGACCATCAGCGCCGTGGCGATCAGCAGCGCCAGCGCGAAACGCAGCCACAGCGGGGCGGCCAGGTAGGCACCGGGCGCTCGCCGGCGACCGCCGCCCGGTGCGGAGGCCGAGGAGGGTGACGACGAATCGGGCACGGCCGCCAAGGGTAGTGTCCCGGTCGTGCGCGTCCGCACCGCTGCCACCGCCCCCGCGGTCATCCTGTTCGCGGTGATGATCCTCGGCGGCTGCGGCGCGACGCCCCGAGGCGCCCCCGCAGCCGGCACGATCCCGTCGGCGCTGCTGCGCGAGGCCCGGCCGATCGGCGTCGGACCGCGCTTTCACCCTCCCGCCGTCGGCCCCGTCATCGGTCGCTGCCGGGCGCGGCTCGCCTCGCGGCGGGGCGTCCACGTCGAACTGTTCGCCGCCGACCGGGTGGTCGTGATCGCCGCGGGCATCGGGGTCCGCGGCCCGGTGCGGTTCGGTGCCGGCCGGATCGCATCGGCCCGCTGCTACGGCGCACTGGCCACCGTCGAGCCGACTGGCGTGGTGCTCCTGCGCCCGGGAGTCCAGCTGAGCTTGGGGGACCTGTTTCGCGCCTGGGGGCAGCCCCTGACCGAGGATCGGGCGGGCCCGTTCGCGGCCGGCCGCGGTGATCGAGTGCGGGTGTACATCTCGGGACGGCGGCGCCCGGGCGATCCCGCCACGGTGCCGCTGAGCGTGCACGGCGAGATCGTCGTCGAGGTTGGACCTCGGGTGCCCCCGCACATCGCCTACACATTCCCGCCCGGGACCTGACTGGCGGGTGCGTCCCGGGCCCGTCTCACTGCTGTGCTTCGGACGCCGGCAGCTCGGGTGCGTCCGACCCCGGCCCCGGCGTGGCGACCGCCCCCTCAACACGATTGCGCCCGCGCGCCTTGGCCGCGGACGGCGCTCGGTCGACCTTGCGCAGCAGCTGCTCGGGCTCGACGGCGTGATCGGGCAGGGTGGCGATCCCGAAGCTCGCCGTCAGCATCCCAACCTGACGGACCTTGGCCCGCTCGATCGTCCGCCGCAGCTTCTCGGCCACCTCGAAGGCCCCGTTCCTGTCGGTATCGGGGAGCAGCAAAAACTCCTCGCCGCCGTAGCGGGGGGCGAAGTCCTGGCGCGTAGGTTGGAGGCGACGAGCTGCCCGGTCGTGGCCAGCACCTTGTCACCCCGGCCAGCGTTCTCGCTCAGGGTGACCTCAAGCGGCTCTCGCGCCGTCCGATCCGGCGGCTGATCGCGATTGCTGCGAAGACGAGCAGGAGCGAGAGAACGACGGCCACGCCGACCGCCAGCCAGGTGGCGCGGCTCAGAGCCTGGCCGCGACGGTTGGCCAACTGGGAGCTGTAGATCGCGCTGAGTTGGCGGAAGCCGTCGACGATTGCCTGGCCGGCAATCGCGTCGGCGACCGACGGGCTCCTACCGGTCTGCTGAAGGGCGGCGATCTGGGCATCGACACCCCGCAGCCAGACGCTGTTCTGCTGCGCCTGCTCGAGCAGCGTTTCCTTCAGGGGGGTCACCACCGGCGAGCGCGCGTGCTTGAGACATGGCACTCGCGAACGCGGTCTGGCCGGACCAATACGGCTGCCGGAAGCGTGATTGCCGGGTCTGGAAGTATCCGCGCGCGCCGGTCTCGGTGGCCGAGCATGGCGGTCAACAGCCGCTGGCCGGCGTCCGGCTGCTGTGCGGCGTGCAGGGCGCTCTGACTCTCGATCGTGGCCGTGGCGAACGCGGCGCAGGCGATCAGGACCACGGGCACGGCGATTACTGCCGCCATCTGGCGTGCGGAGAGTCCAGCCACGAAATCAACATCGGCTTTTGGTTGTCGGGCTTGAGCCGCGGGTACCCAGACAGGTGATGGCCGCATTGCTGATTGAGGGCGAGGATCTCGTCGTCGCGCTAACCGGATTGGAGCGAATCGCCGCGTTTCACGGCGACCTCCGCGTCCCGCGCGCGTTGGTCCGCACGATGCGCGTCGAGCCCGATCCGTGGTGCGCGCTGCGGGGGATCCGGGCTCCGGGGACCGGGCTCCCGGGCGTGATCGCCTACGGCGTCCGTCGCTCGACCGGAGACCGTCCCGACTTTGCCGCCGTTCACGGCCGGGGACCGGCGATCCGCATCGAGCTCGATCCTTCCGCACGCTACGCGCGGGTCCTCGTCACGGTCCTCGACCCCGAGGCGACGATCGCCGCCGTCGGCCGCGCCGCTGGGGGCTGAGTTCGCCGGTCGCGGCCCGGTCGCGGCCCAGTCACCGGTCGCGGTCAGAGCGGCTCGGCGGCCAGTCGCTGCAGCGCGGCCCGCACCTCGTCATCGCGGGCGGCCGCCGCGTCATCGGTCCAGCGCCATCGGACGCCGGCCTCGATCGCGAACGTCGGCCGATCATGATCGTGGACCGCGTGAACGGTGACCTCGACAGCGACGGTGCCGTCGGTGAGCGGCTGCGCGATGACCCGCGCGGCGCCCTCGGCGGTGACCGCCACCCCGGGCGCGATCAGCGCGACCGCAACCTGGGGTCGCTCGCGCAGGCGCGTCAGCGACCCGCGGCGCACGGC
>JALYZB010000159.1 GCA_030945945.1 Actinomycetota bacterium
CCTTGAAGCCGGCGCCACCGGCCGACTCCCAGGCGATGACGTTGCCCTCGCGGTCGGTCAGTGAGACGATCGTGTTGTTGAAGCTGGTCTTGATGTGCGCCTGACCGATCGGGACGTTCTTGCGCACGCGGCGACGGCCGCGCTGAGGCCGACGAGGGGCGGGGCTCATTTCTTGACCGCTTTCTTCTTACCGGCGACCTGCATCCGCTTGGGACCCTTGCGGGTGCGGGCGTTGGTCTTGGTCTTCTGGCCGCGGACCGGCAGGCCGCGCCGGTGGCGCATGCCGCGGTAGCAGCCGATCTCCTGCAGGCGCTTGATGTTCTGCGAGCGCTCACGCCGCAGGTCACCCTCGACGGTCAGATCATCGATCAGGTCACGGAGCTGGACGACCTCGTCCTCGGTCAGGTCGCGGACCTTGCGGTCGGGCTCGACTCCGGCCTTGACCAGGAGCTGGTTGGAGGTCGTACGTCCGATGCCGTAGATGTAAGTCAGGCCGATTTCGACCCGCTTGTTGAGGGGGATGTTCACCCCGGAGATGCGCGCCATGTGACTAGCCCTGCCGTTGCTTATGACGGGGATTCGGACAGATGACGAGAACCCGGCCGTTGCGGCGGATGATCTTGCACTTCTCGCACATCGGCTTGACCGACGGTCGTACTTTCACGCTCGCTTCACTCTCGTCTGTAGAAGATTCCGATGGTTCCGCCGTCGGGGCTCTGGCGACCGGTGCGGTCGCCGCTACCTCGTCGAGGAGCAGTCGCAGCGTTGGGCGGACACGATGCGAACGCAACGGGGGATGGTAGCAACGTTTGTCGGGTGTCCGGGATCGCGCGCGAACGCGGGCCGGTCCGTGGCCGTTCCGCCGGGGCGGTGAGGGCCGTTTGCCTCAGATCAGACCGCGGCGCTGTGCGTCGGCACCGACTTCTCGTGCCACGGGGTGAGGATCCGCGGCCCGTCGCCGGTGATCGCGATCGTGAACTCGAAGTGGGCGGCCAGCGACCCGTCCTGGGAAAAGATCGACCAATGGTCCTCGCCGACCCGCACGGCGTGGCGACCGGCGGTGACCATCGGCTCGACCGCGAGCACCATCCCCTCCTCCAGCTCGAGGCCGGTGCCGGCCTGCCCGTAATTGGGGATCTGCGGGTCCTCGTGCATGTCGCGGCCGATCCCGTGCCCGACGAGCGAGCGCACGACCGACATGCCCTCGGCCTCGACGTGCCGCTGGATTGCGTGACCGATGTCGCCGAGGTGGTTGCCCGCGCGGCAGACGGGCACCGCGGCGAGCAGCGAGCTCTCGGTGACCTTCAGCAGCTTGTGAGCCACGGGGCTGATCGGCCCGACCGGAAATGTGCGCGCGGCGTCGGCGACCCAGCCGTCGTGCACGACGCCGATGTCGATCGAGAGGATGTCGCCCCGTCCCAGCGTGTAGGCGCCGGGAATCCCGTGGACGATCATCGAGTTCGGGGAGGCGCAGATCGAGCCCGGGAACCCGCGATAGCCCTTGAAGGCCGGCTCGGCTCGCTGGGAGCGAATGAAGCGTTCCGCCGCCTCGTCCAGTTCCCGGGTGCTGACCCCGGGACGGATCTTCGCGGCCAGCAGATTCATCGTGCGCACGAGGATCACCCCGGCGGCGGCCATCCGCTCGATCTCCTCCGCGCTCTTCTTGATGATCATCAGACGTCCTCCTCGAGGCGGAGGGTGGCGATGACCGCGCGGATGTGGTCATGGACCTCGGCGGCTGGCCGGGTTCCGTCGATCCGACGCATCAGGCCCTGCCCGTCGTAGTGGTCCACGAGCGGCTCGGTCTGCTCGTGGTAGACCTTCAGCCGGTTTTTGATCACCTCCGGCTGATCGTCGTCGCGCTGGATGAGTCGCGAGCCGTCCTGATCGCACACTCCCGCGCGCTTGGGCGGGTCAAATTCGACGTGGTAGTTGTGGCCGGACTTGACGCACATGCGGCGCCCCGAGAGGCGGCGGATCACCTCGTCGTCGGGAACGTCGATGAGCAGTGCGGCGGTCACGCGTCGCTGCAGCCCATCGAGCTGGCGCTCCAGCGCGGAGGCCTGGTCCAGCGTGCGCGGAAATCCGTCGAGGATGAAGCCGTCCTGGGCGTCGCGTTGCTCCAGGCGGTCGGCGGCCATCGCGACCATCAGCTCGTCGGGCACCAGATCGCCGGCGTCCATGTAGCGCTTGGCCTCATTGCCGAGCTCGGTCTTGCTCTTGACGTTGCCGCGCAGCATGTCCCCGGTGGAGATGAAGGGGAGCTGAAAGTCGCGCTCCAGGCGATCGGCCTGCGTACCCTTGCCCGCCCCAGGGGGGCCGAAGAGGATGAGGTTGAGCTCGGCCACGGCACCACTGTATCGAGCGACGCAGGTCGGGTGACGAATGGGAAATCTCGCGCCTCAGCGATGATTTCCGTAGCCGTTGCGGTCTACCGAGGTGATCGCCTCCCCGGCGGTCGCCCATATCCGATACCGGGTCGGTTGACCCGGCCGGAGCTATTTCAAGAAGCCTTCATAGTTGCGCATCATCAGCTGTGCTTCGAGCTGCTTCATGGTGTCCAGGGCCACGCCGATGACGATCAAGATCGACGTCCCGCCGAAAAAGAAGTTGGCGTGGGTCCGGGCGATGAGGATCGTCGGCAGCGCCGCGATCGCGGCCAGGAAGAGCGCCCCCGGGAAGGTCAGCCGGGCGAGGATCCGGTCCAGGAACTCGGCCGTTGGCCGGCCGGGTCTCACCCCGGGGATGAACCCGCCGTACTTCTTGAGGTTGTCGGCCTGATCAACCGGATTGAAGGTGACCGCGGTGTAGAAGTAGGTGAAGAGGATGATCATGATGCTCTCGCCGAGCACGTAGTGCCATCCCTGCGGACTGAAGAAGCTGGCCAGGTCGGTGGCGAAGCCCCTGCGGTTCTGGCCGATGATCTGCCCCACCGTGGGCGGGATCGCCATCACGCTGGCCGCGAAGATGACCGGGATGACGCCGGCCATGTTGACGCGCAGGGGAAGGTAGGTCTGGCCGCCCTGGGTCATGCGCCGGCCGATCACCCGCTTGGCGTACTGAATCGGGATCCGCCGCTGGCCCTCCTGGACGAACACTACGGCCGCGACCGCGCCGATGGCGATGAACGGCATCATCACCTTGAAGACCTGGTCGGGGTTGTTCCACCATGAGCTGACCCCGCTGGGAATGCGTGAGACGATGCTGGCGAAGATCAGTAGCGAGATGCCGTTGCCGATCCCTCGCTGGGTGATCAGCTCGCCCATCCACATCAGCAGCACCGTGCCCGCGGTCAACGAGATCACGATCAGAAACACCTTGAACAGGCTGAAGTTTGCGATCAGGGTCTGGCCCGACTGCTTTTCGAAGCTCCGGAACAGGAACACGTAGCCGATCGACTGGGCGAAGGCCAAGCCCACGGTCAGGTACCGCGTGTACTGCGTAATCCTCGCCTGGCCGACCTCGCCCTCCTTGGAGAGCTTCTCCAGCGACGGAACCACCACCTGGAGCAGCTGCAGGATGATCGAAGCGGTGATGTAGGGCATGATGCCCAGCGCGAAGATGGCGATCCGGCCCAACCCCCCGCCCGAGAGCAGGTTGAGCAGACCGAGGATGTTGCTACCACCGAAGTTCTTCTCGATCGCGTTGACAGCCTGCGAGTTGATGCCCGGCGCCGGGATGTGCGTCCCAAGCCGGTAGAGGGCGAGGATCCCGGCGGTGATCAGGATCTTCTTGCGGATATCGCCGACCCTGAAGGCTCCGAGGATCGTCGCAATCATTTTTTCAGACTCCCCCGCCGGGCATCCAGCCCGTCGATTCGTGATGCGTGCTCGCCTTCATAGCTCGCCTAACCGGCGATGACCGTGCAGGTACCGCCGGCCGCTTCGATCTGCTCGCGCGCGGAGCGGCTGAAGCCGTGAACGTGGACCGTCAGCGGCTTGGTGAGCTCGCCACGGCCGAGCACCTTGACCGGCACGTTGCGGCGCGTCGCCAGGCCCTTGGCGTTTAAGGTCGCCACGCTCACCGAGTCCCCGGCGTCAAAGCGCGCCTCGAGATCCTCGAGGTTGACCGGCTGCGTGTGGGTCCGGAAGGGCTCGAACGGCATCGACTTCTTCATGTGGGGGCCGCGCAGCTTGCGCATCCGCATGTGAATCGGCATCTGGCCGCCCTCGAAGCGGGCCCGCGACTTGGATCCGGCGCGTGAGCCGTAACCCTTCTGGCCGCGGCCGGAGGTCTTGCCGGTGCCCGAGCCCTCGCCACGGCCCACGCGCTTACGGGGCCGGCGCGAGCCGGGGGCGGGCTTGAGATTGTGCAGCCCGATGCGCTCCGGGTTGGGCGTGCGCTCTTCCTTGGGCGTGCTCATGACTCGCGCACCTCGACGAGATGGCGGACCTTGTGCAGCATCCCCCGGATCTGCGGGGAGTCCGAGACCTCGACGGTGTGCCCGATCCGGCGCAGACCGAGTGACCGCAGCGTGTCGAGCTGGCTCTTGTCGCAGCCGTTGCGGGACTTGCGCTGGGTGACGTGCACGGCGCTCATGACGTGCTGGCCACCTCGGGCTCGGGCTGGAACTCGGGGGTCTTGACCGCGTCGGCCGTGCCGTCAGCTGACTCCGAGGTCAGGCCAAGCACCTGGTTGATCGACAGGCCGCGCAGCTCGGCGACCTCGTCGGGGGTACGCAGCGACTCCAGCCCCGCCATCGTCGCTTTGACGAGGTTGATCGGATTCTGGGAGCCCAGGCTCTTGGAGAGGATGTCATGGATGCCGGCGAGCTCGAGCACGGCGCGGACGCCGCCGCCGGCGATCACCCCGGTACCGGGCGAGGCGGGCTTCAAGAAGACCCGGCCGGCTCCGAAGATGCCGGTGGTCTGATGAGTGATCGTGGAGCCATGCTTGGGCACGCGATACAGGTTCTTCTTGGCCCGCTCGACACCCTTCTGGATCGCCATGGGGACCTCGTTGGCCTTGCCATAGCCGATCCCGACGACGTCGCGCTCATCCCCCACCACCACGAGCGCGGTGAAGGAGAACCGGCGTCCGCCCTTGACGACCTTGGCGACGCGGTTGATTTCAACCACGCGCTCCTGGAGGTCCAGGCCGGCGGAACTGACTGTGCGATCTCGAGCCATGGGTGAATGAGCCAGGGTAGCGGGGTTCTAGAAGTGAAGGCCGGCTTCACGGGCGCCGTCGGCGAAAGCCTTGACGCGTCCGTGGTACTGGTAGCCGCCGCGATCGAAGACGACGGTCTCGAGCCCGGCCGCCTTGGCCCGCTCGGCGAGCACGCCGCCGGCCTTCGTCGCCTGAGCTGCGCCGGCAAGGCTGCGCAGGTCGTCCTCGGTCCAGTTGACGGCCGCCAGCGTGCGGCCGTTGTCATCGTCGATGAGCTGTGCGGAGATGCCGCGATTGGATCGGAACACGGAGATCCGGGGCCGCTCGGCAGTCCCGCGCACCTTCGCGCGCACACGACGTCGGCGCCTGAGCCGCCGCTCCGGACGGGTGAGAACAGTCATGCTCGCTTACCAACCTTCCGGGCGACGTATTCGCCCTCGTAACGGATGCCCTTGCCCTTGTACGGCTCTGGTTTGCGCTGCTTGCGGATGTACGCGGCCGTCTCGCCCACCTGCTGCTTGGACGCGCCGCGCACGACGATCCGGGTGGG
>JALYZB010000185.1 GCA_030945945.1 Actinomycetota bacterium
CCGCCGCGGGCGCGGGGCCGAACATCGCCGGGGCGGCCGCCGGAAAGGTGTTTGCCGAGGTCGACGCGCTCGCGCGCGCCCACGGGTCGCGGCCCGAGACCTTCGCCGGGCTGGCCGGCACCGGTGACCTGGTCGCCACGGTGGTGTCCAGCGGATCGCGCAACCGTCGGGCCGGGGAGCTGCTCGCCGAGGGGATGCCGTCCGCGGACATCGGCCCGTTCCTCGGTCATGCTGCCGAGGCGGTCGATTCGGTACCCCTGCTCGCCGAGGTGGCCCGCGAGGCGAGGTTGCCTTCCCCGGCTCTGGACAGCCTCGCGGCGCTGGTCAGCGGCGACATCGACGCCGCTCACTGGGCCTCGACGGTGACCGAACCGGTGGCCGGGAGCGCACGCGCTCCGGTGCGCGCCGCCTGACCCGGATAGATTGCCGATGCGGTGGCCGACGACATATCCCCTCAGACCAAGCGAGAGCTCGATGCTCGCTTCACCGAGCTCTACCGCAACCACCTGCGCGACGTCTACTCCTACAGCTACTACCGGGTCGGCAACCACCACGACGCCGAGGACCTCACCGAGCAGACTTTCCTGCAGGCCTACCGCCACTTCGAGCGGGCGCTGCGCGAGTCCGAGGGCCGGCCGCTGCGGCCGTGGCTCATCCGCATCGCTCACAACCTGGCGGCCAATTTCTACCGGGACCGCTCGCGCAAGCCGGTGTCCACGATCGAGGACGCGGGCGTGATCTCATCGCCCCACACGACCGAGTCGCTGGTCGAGACCCGTGAGGAGCTCAAGGAGATCCTCAAGGGCGTCTCGGAGCTGCCCGACGATCGCCGCGAGGCACTGATCATGCGCTTCGCGCTCGGCATGGACAACCGCGAGATCGCCCGTGCGCTGGGCCGCACCGACGGAGCCACCAAGGTTCTGCTGCACCGGGCCATCCGCCAGCTCGAGGGCATGGTCGCAACCAGCGGTGCGGAGGCCGGGTCGTGAGCACCGCGCTGAGCGACATCGAGGCCCTGTTGCGCGAGGCGCTGGCGCCGATCGAACCGCCCGACGATCTGCTGGCCCGGATGGAGACCCGGCTGGTCAGCCTCACCGAACTCGCTCAGGACGAGCTCGAGGCCTGGGAGCTGTCGGCGATGCGCGATCCCCGCAACTGGGCCCGGCCCGCCGCCGCGGTCGTGGTGGGGGCCGGAGCCGGGACGGCGCTGGTCGCCCTGCGCGTGCGCTCGCGCCATCGCGCCCGCCGCCAGCAATCAGGCGGCCTGCTCCAGCTGGCCGAGCGCACCATCCGGGACATCGCCGAGGAGGCGCGGCGGGTCCTGCCCCACCGCTGAGCGTCAGCAGCGGGTCAGCTTCCGAGCCGGCGCTGATACCGTCATCGGTCCCATGGCCACCTGCTATCGCCATCCCTCCCGTGAGACCGGGGTGGCATGTTCCTCCTGCGGGCGGCCGATCTGCCCCGACTGCATGACCCCGACCTCGGTCGGCATGCGCTGCCCGGAGTGCGCACGTGAGCGCACCAAGGTCCGCACGGTCTCCTCGGGCCCCACCGTTCCGGTCGTGACCCGGGCGCTGATCGCCATCAACGTGCTCGTGTTCTTCGCCGAGACCGCCACCGGCGGCCAGCTGGGCGGCGGCGGGGGCGGGACGCTGTTCGAGAAGGGCGCGCTGGTCGGACCGTTCGTCGCCGACCAGCACGAGTACTGGCGGCTGCTCACCTCGGGCTTTCTGCACGCCGGGCTGCTGCACATCGTCTTCAACATGGTCTTCCTCTACATCATGGGACCGATGCTCGAGCCGGCGATCGGCCGGGTCAACTTCGCGGCCGTGTACTTCGCCTCGCTGCTGGCCGGGTCATTCGGGGCGCTGCTCTTCCAACCCGACGTACCGACGATCGGCGCCTCGGGCGCGGCTTTTGGGATCCTCGGTGCGCTGATCGTCGTCGCCTACTACCGGGGGATCTCGATCTGGCAGTCCGGTCTCGGGGTGACGCTGCTGATCAACATCGTCTTCTCGCTGAGCTTCGCGGGCATCTCGATCGGCGGTCACCTCGGCGGGGTGGCCGGCGGTGCCGCTGCGGGCTGGATCATCGTCCAGCTCGGCGAGCGGCGCCAGATGCCGGCCGCGGCGCTGGCCGGTTGTCTGCTCGTGGCCGTGATCAGCGTCGCGGCGGCGATCGCGGTCGCCGGCAGCCACGGGCTGACGCCCAACGGCCTTGGTCTCGGCGGCTAACGCAGAACCGTCGCGTAGAGCGCGGCGATCTTCTCTGCTAGCCGGGCCGACGCGAACCGGCCGCGCACATCACGCGCAGCGTGCCAGCCCAGCCGCTCGGGCTCCCGAGGGTCGTCCAGCAGTTGCGCGGCGACCGCCGCCAGCGCGGCCGGATCGCCCGGGGCGATCAGCCGTCCGGTCTCGCCGTCGCGGATGATCTTGGGCAGGCCGCCGTGGGCCGAGGCGATCACGGCACACCCGGCCACCGCCGCCTCGATCGCCGCGCCGTCGGTGATCACCTGCGCTTTCGGGGAGCCGCCAAACTGCGAGGCGATCGCGACCGACACGCGCGGCGGCGCGCAGGTCATCGGCCAGCGGCCCGGCCCCTCAGAGCTCGACCGTCAGCGCCCGGCCGGGCGGGACGAGCTCCTCGCCGACCAGTTCAGGATGCAGGATCGACGCCAGCAGCTCGAGGCCATCCACGAGCCGAGGCCCCGGCCGGGAGAAGTACGCCGAGGCGTCGACCGCGATCACCTCACCGGCGCCGATCGAGGCCAGCTCGTCGCGGTGCAGCTCGGCTTCGCGGTGGGCGATCTCGGCGTCATAGCCGCAGGGCATCACGATCACGATGTCGGGCTGGACGGCACGGACCATTTCCCACGTGCGCTGCTCGGAGTTCTCGCCTGGCAAGCCGAGCACGTCGTCGCCGCCCGCGTAGGCGATCAGCTGCGGCGTCCAGTGACCGGCCGCGAACGGCGGGTCCAGCCACTCCAGGGCGACGACCCGCGGCCGGCGCGCGTCGGAGACCGCGACCCGGATACGGTCGATCCGGGCGTCCGCGTTCTGGATGAGCTCAACAGCGGCATCCTTGCGATCGGTTGCCTGCGCGAGCGTGCGGGCGTCTCCCAGCACCTCGCCGATCGTGTGCGGGTCCAGCGAGAGGACCTCGGGGGGTGGGGAGAGCGCGTCGGCGATCGCCCGGACGTCGTCGTAGGAGACCGCGCACACCGAGCACAGCGCCTGGGTGACGATCAGGTCAGGCGCGAGCTCGGCCAAGGCCTCGGCGTCGAGCTCGTAGATCGACTCGCCGGCCAGGGTGCGCTGCTTGACCGCGGCGTCGATCGCGGCGCCGTCCAGTCCGGGCGGGAGCACGTCGCGGGTGACGCGGGGGAGTCGCCCCGCGGCCGCGGGATAGTCGCACTCGTGGGTGACGGCGACGATATCGGGGCCGAGACCGAGGGCGAAGAGCATCTCGGTGGCGGAGGGGACGAGGCTGACGATGCGCATGACGATGTTTGCCAGATCGGGCTCCGTGGGAGTTTAGAACCGACAAGGCGATGGCGGAACTGCTCAACGACACAGACGTCGAGACTCGGCTCAAGCACCTGGCGTGGGAGCGCGAGGGCGATGAGATCGTGCGCGAGTGGCGGTTTGAGGATTTCGTGGAGGCGGTTGCCTTTGTCAATCGCGTGGCCGAGGTGGCCGAGGACGTCAACCACCACCCCGACATCTTCCTGCACGGCTGGAACAAGGTAAAGCTGTCGTTGACCAATCATTCCGCGGGTGGCCTGACCGAGACGGACTTCTCGATGGCGGCCCGCTTCGACCAGCTGCAGTGACCGATCGGTTAGCGCGGCGCCGGGAATCCGGGGCGCTGACTGCTACCGTACGGCCGGTCGCTGAATGATCGACGACGACCTTCCTCGAAGTAGCCACCGGGCAGTCGCTTTCCGGGCGACGGCGGCGTCACGCCGGTGAATGCGCTTCTCATCATCCTGACTGGGGTTTTGATCCTGGTCAACGCGTTCTTCGTGATCGCGGAGTACTCGCTCGTCCGCTCGCGCCGGGCCCGGCTGCAGGCGATGGCCGACGAGGGCAAGCGCGGCGCCCGCCGCGCGGTGGCCCAGCTGGCGGAGATCGGCGACTACATCGCCGCCTGCCAGGTCGGGATCACGATGGCCTCGATCGGGATCGGGGCGCTCGGCGAGCCGGCGATCGCGCACCTGACCGAGCCGCTGCTCGGCAGGGCGCTCGGTCACACCGCGGCGGTCGCGATCTCGGTGATCATCGCCTACCTGCTGATCACGATCGCCCAGAGCATCGTCGGCGAGATCGCGCCCAAGCTCTACACGATCCAGCACGCCGAGGATCT
>JALYZB010000198.1 GCA_030945945.1 Actinomycetota bacterium
GAAGACGCCCGGCTCCACCAACGAGATACGACCCCTCCGGGGCCGTCTCCGCTCTACGGTGCAGAACGAGCACACTGACAATCAGAAAACCTACAAACCCACTCTCCGTGGAAACCGGTCCTGCTCAGATTCACCGGTACAAGCGCTCGGCGCGGGAGTTGTGGAAGTTCTGCGGCCAGACCGGATCGGACTGGGTCCGGGCTGTGCGGATGCTCGAGTTCTGGCAAGCGCAGGGGGAGGAACTGCCGGATTGGTGGGACGCCGGCGAGCCACGCCGCCGACGCTGAGGCGTTCTACGCGGCCGGTGGCGGGCCGGTGCGTGTGAGCTTGCGGACCGCCAGCGGCGGGCAGCGCAGCTCGCGATCACCGAACCGGCCAACCGGGCGAGCGAGCCGCAGCGTCACCCAATGGTCGTCGAGGTCGGTGACCTGCGCAAGCTCGTGCGCGAGATAACGCGGACGAACGCTCCCGGTCAGGTCACCTCATCGCCGACGCACAGCCGCGCGATCGCCCTGGCCGAGCGAACTGTGTGCAACAGCCCACGACGCGCATGGACCGCGTCAGCGACCGCGACGAGATGACATCAAGATCCCCGGCGGCGATCGCACCAAGCAGCTGGCGCTCGGGATCCTTCAGCAATCGATCCTCCGACGCGGACCACAGAGTCATAGCGTTAAAAGCGACCGGGCTCGTTGCGCGACAGCGGCTCGAGAACCTGCTCGATGAGCCGCGGCCACCACTCCAGCGGCTGATCCCAGCTTGCGAAGTCGTCGGTGCAGCCCACCTGCGCATCTAGTTCCCGCGCGACGAGCGCGGCCAGCGTGCTCTTGCCTGCGCCACCGGGCCCATCGATCGCGACCACCCGGCAGCGCATGCGCGACGGCGCCACGGCAGCGCGGGCGCCCTGGAGGACGAGAGCCGATCCGATCAAGGTCAAGCCGAAGTTCGACCGATCTCGCTGCGCACGCTGGCCATGAGCCGCGACGGTACCGGACCGCATGACAGCCGCTCTGTCGCGAGGCTGTTTCACAAACCAATGTTGTTGTACGGAATTCACAACCGCCGATCTCGCCGACCTCGTGAGACCTGCGCAGGCGGCCAGATCGGCTTCTGGGCAACCGAGATGATTCGGTCACGAACGGCGACCTTGTCACGAACATATAAAAAGGCAAGAGCCCCTCTGCTTTGTGAACAGCCTCTCGCCGTTCCGGCCATGAAGCCGCGGCTACTGCTCTGAGCGGCGCCCCGGGCAAGCAGAAGCGCGGGCGGCGCCGATGGGCGTCCGGCGACGTGGCTCTTGTTTCGTGAATGCAGCAGCCGGTAGATCACCGATCCCCTCACGGACGGCTTTCGCCGTCTCGCGGGCCGCAGGGCAGCGGACGGGACGACTGCCGATAGATCAGCTATTTCTCTTGTTGCTCTGCGGTGCAGCTCTGACTGTCGGGGCGGCGGTGGCCAGCCTTGCGCGTACGAGCATCAGCGGCGCTTGGGGATCGTGTGGCTGCGGGATGGCCGCAAGCGTGAACTCGGCGATTGCGCCGGGACGGAACACCAGGCAGTGAGTCGAGCCGCCGTACTGGAAGTGGCCAAGCTCCTCGCCCTTCTCGACGTGGTACCCGGGCGTCACCTTTGCGTCGATCATGCAGGAAGAGACCTCCGACATGCCGACCGGCACGAAGGCCATCAGGCGGATGACGGGGTCGTCGGCCTCGATGAGGATGATCGCCCGGGCCGCGACGTGGGCCAGGTAGGACTGTGAGTTCGTCGGCTCGACCGCGTCCTTGCCCTCTGAGTCCGCTTCTGAGTAGTAGGTGCCCTCCTGAACGAACGCGCGGACGACGGTGCCGGCCACCGGGCTGTGCCACCGGTGGTAGTTGATGGCGCTGAGAAAGGCCTGATATACGGTCCCTCCGACGAACTGGTCGACCGAGTCGTCATTGGCCAGCATGTCCTGAAGCGAATACGGCTGGCTCTTGATCCAGAAGCGATCTTGGCGCTGCACGTCGGTGCTGATGCCATAAGGCGTGGACTCACAGGCGCTGACGATCACCTTGTCGTCTTCGGGCGAGGCCACCGGACGCTCACCGTCCTTGAAGTGTCTGGTGAAGAAGTCGTTCCACGAGGCAAAGCCCCAATGCTCGTCCTGCGGGTCGTGCTCGTACTGTCCCATGCCGACCTTGCGCTGGGCCTCGGCACATCTCCAGCCGGTCGGCGAATCGTTGAGCACGTAGAGCGAGTCGGCGCCGCTAAGGAACTCGCACCAGGCGCCCAGGATCTTCTTGAGCATCGCGTTGATCCGCGGGTCCCGGAACGCGCCGAACCCGGCCGGTGTTCCCATCGGCCAATCGAGGATCGCGTTAAGCGGTGTGGCGACCATCGAGCTCTCGCCGAACTCCGGTGCCATCGTGAGCAGCTCGTTGATCAGGCGAAGCATCTGCTCGACGCTGTCCAAGTGCCGCTTGCGGTACGGCTTGCTGCTTGGCACCTGCTCGATCATCTGATTCAGGTACATGCGCACGACGGGCTCGGTATCGATCAGCTCCTGAAACTCCTCAAGCACTGGGTGGAAAACCACCTGCTCGCCCCTGGCCTCAACCCGCTGGCGGTGACCGTCCAGCCACGACTCCAGGTCGTCTTGCTCCGGCAGCCAACCGCCGCTGCGTTTTGAGTCCACAGGCCTAGGCTGGATCGTCATGCTGGGTGACGATACCCGCGCTCCCACCGTCCCACGCACGAACGACGCCTCGCGTGACCACTCGCCACCGCAGCCCAGCCTGGATGACGCAGGAGCCGAACGACCGTACCTCCCTCGCTAATGGTTTTTCGGTTACAGCCCGATCAGACGTTGCGCTTTGAGCGCGCGTGGTGGATTCCCCTTGACGGCTTCGAACTGACTCGCTCTGGTTTGGTCGCCGTTGGCTGACTCTGCGACAAGGTGTCGCCCGCCGCCGCCCGAGAACCAACCGGAGCGGTCGGCTTCACCGCCCTTACAAAGAACTTCCTCAGTAAGAATGTCAAGGGTTGGGTGGACGGACTCTTTTTCGGCGTGGGTTCGTTTGGGTGGCTCGCGTGACCGCGAGCCAAAGCGCAGGTTCTGCGGCTGGTCCCTGGCGCTGCTGTGCCGCTTGACGGCCTTTGTGATGTGCGCCTCTCGTGCCGTTCACCGCCTACTGCTCGCGTTTGCGGCCCTCATCAAAGTCGGCGGCCCGCCCGGGGTCGTGAGCAGCCCGTCGGCCTTCATCGTACGCGCTCGTGCGCTCGGCACGGCCGTTGACGGTGCCCTCGGTCCCGGCCTCGGGATCCGCAGAGGTACCCGCGAAATCTTTGCGCTCGTGCTCGCCGATCAGCTGGTCATCGGCCATACCCCGTTCGTGCATCGCGGCCTGCTCCTGCTTGACTTGGGCTTCGGCGCGGTCGCGTTGAGCTTCCTGCTCGGCGATACGGGCCCGGCGCTCAGCCTGCTCGGCCTGGCGCTCGCGGTCTTCAGCCTCCGCGCGATGCGTCCCGGCGGCCTCGTCACGACGGCGTTCTAGCTCGCCCTCCTGCTTTCTCACCCGGGCGCGCTCGCGCATGCGCGGCATAAGCACAAACAGGGCGATCAATATGAGGACAACGACGACGACGATCGCGGCAGTGGACATTTCGCTCCTCCTCCAGAAATGGATCGTTGCTTCGGACTTGCCCGATCTGGCCAATGACTAACCGTTTGCGTCACACGAGCGCGATTGGACAAAGCTTCAGCGCGATGAGATCGCCCCCCAAGAGGCAGTTGGGGGCGTTTCGAGGCGATCCGTCAAGATGCGAAGGAACTGCCGTGAAGGGCGACCTACCGGTCGTTGAGGCGATCCTGATGAGCTGTGCGCCCGGAGGGCGTGCAGGAAGCGCTTGGGCGGTCGTCGGAGCAGCGAGGAAACACTGCTGACGCTGGGCGTCGGCGTTGGGCTCGGCTTGCTGACTGAGTTGGTGGAAGCGGAGGTCGACGATCTCGTGGTCCGAAGGGGAAGTGGCCTGTGACAGGACCACGGTAAGGCACGGCCAGCAGGGCGGCGAGCAGGTCGAGACTCGGGACGGTCGACGTCAGAGAGCGCGACATCCAGAACGTTCTTGGAGTGCACACTCGAGGCGCTCGGTGACCTGATGGCCCGGCTGCTCGGTGCCTTGCGACTGGCGGAGCTCATGCGCGACGGCCTAGAGCTGACAGGCCGGATGATGACCGTGGCGCTCGGAATCACCACCGGCGGGTGAAGATCGCGCTCGGGCTGTGGGAAGGCTCGACCGAGAAGGCGACAGTGGCGACCGCGCTGCTCTCAGACCTCGTCGAGCGCGACCTTGATCGTGAGCAGGGGATGCTGTTCGTGCTCGACGGGATCCAAGGCGCTACGCAAGGCTGTTGCGCTTGGTTTTCGGCGAGCTCCCGGTCCAGCGCTGCCGGCCGGCCCGATCTGCGACGTGTGAGACAACGAAGGTGCTGTCTGCCTCTCCACTACAACTGACTCGGGCGCAGCGCAAGGTCGCCACATGCGTGCGTTTCTGGCTATTGGATGGCCATCACGACTACGGTGCCGTCGTCTTGGAGGGGTTCGCGCCAGCAGTCGGTGACTGCCTGCTGAATTGCCATGGCGGTGGATGCGGCGGTGGGGTTATCGGCCCGGTCCAGTGCGTTTCGAAGACCTTCGACGCCGAAAGTTCCCCCGTCTTTCATCTTTCGCTGCGTGATGCCGTCGGTGAGGAGGATCAGCCGTTCGCCTGGCTGCAGTTGCCGCTGGGTGGGTTGGTAGCTGGGGTTGTCCGGTCCGGATCCGAGTGTTGGATGCACTGGTCCGGTGAGTTCGTTTAGCTCGCCGTCGGTATCGATGAGGTATGCGGGGGGGTGGC
>JALYZB010000218.1 GCA_030945945.1 Actinomycetota bacterium
CGTGCGGGCGCATCCGGGGGCCGTAGGTGTTGAAGATGCGAACGATCGCGGTGTCGACACCCTGCTGGCGGTGGTAGGCCATGACCAGCGCCTCGGCGTAGCGCTTGGCCTCGTCATAGACGCCGCGCGGGCCAATCGGGTTGACGTGGCCCCAGTAGCTCTCGGGCTGCGGGTGCACCTTGGGATCGCCGTAGACCTCGCTGGTGGACGCGGTCAGGAAGCGGGCACGGTGGCGCTTGGCCAGCCCCAGCGTGTGGTGGGTCCCGTAGGAGCCGACCTTCAGCGTGTGCAGCGGCAGACGCAGGTAGTCGATCGGCGAGGCCGGAGAGGCGAGGTGAAAGACGAAGTCGATCGGCTCGTCGACGAAGTAGGGCTCGATGATGTCCAGGTTGAGCAGGACGAAGCTGTCGGAACGGATGTGCTCGACATTCACCAGCGAGCCGGTCTCGAAGTTGTCAACGCAGACGACGCGGTGGCCGCGGCGCAGCAGCTCGTCGCAGAGATGGGATCCGAGGAAGCCGGCGCCGCCGGTGACGAGGCTGGTGGCCATGCGGCCAAATGTACTGACCGAGCTTGATGGCTGTGTGGCTGCGCCAATCACGGCCGGCGTGCGATCAGCAGCAGGGTGTGTCCAAAGCGCGCGAGTCCCGGGCGATCCCCGAGACGGTCCAGGCGCGCCGTCCAGCGCTGTGTCGCGGGCGGCAGCCGGCGCCAGCCATAGGTGATCACGTGCAGCTCGGGCTCCAGGCCGGCGTCGCGGGCGGCGCTCATCAGCACCCGGGGCGAGAGCGGAACGTCATCGGGGGTCCCGTGAGCGGCGACGCCCAGGCCGAGCCGGTTGGCGGCGGCAAGCCCAACTCCCACCGGATGCCACAGGCCAGGCTCGACCGCAACCAGCGCCCCGCCTGGGATCAGCAGCCGCGCGGCCTCGCGGAACACCCGGTCAAGCGGCTCGTGGTACACGATGTGGTGCAGGACGAGCCGGTAAAGGACGACGTCGAATTGCGCCGAGGGCAGCTCATCGAGCCGGCCCGCGAACCCGGCCTGGGCCGCGTCGGCGCGCCCGGCGACGAGCACCCCCTGCACCTTGGCGGGGTCGGCGTCGACTCCGGTGAGCCGGAAGGCCGGCGCCGGGAATAGGTGGCGTCCCGGATGCCAGCCGCAGCCGACCGACAGCACGTCGCCGCGGTCCAGTGCCAGCCGCTCGCGCAGGATCGTCGCCTCGCGCTCGGCCTCATGGGCGTAGAACGCATCCAGAGTCGACCGCCGGCTGTGGCGATCGAGGAAGTTGTCAGGGTCATACGGCTCTGATCCGGCCGCCTCTGGCCCACTCTGGCCAGGACGGTGCAGCGCGATCCAGCTCTTGGTCAGCGGTCCGAACCGCTCGCGCCGGGCAGGGCCGAACAGACCCTCGAGCTCGCGCCGGGGCAGCAGGTTGATCTCGTCGATGTCACTGCCCGCGCCCAGCCGCCAGTATGGCCCGCGCACCCGCCGCGACAGCCAGTGCGCGCCGGGGAGCAGCGAGTGGGGCTCGATCGGGAAGCTCACGGCCGGCGTCTGCACGTACCAGCCCCGTGCCACGCGCCGCAGCTCGGCGGCGAACGCGGCGCGGCGCTCGGGCGGCACGTGTTCGATCACGCTGCTGCAGTAGGCGAGGTCGAACGCGTCGTCGGAGAACGGGAGCCCCTCGCTGGCATCGGCCTGGGTGAACGGGCCCGGATAGTCCGGTCGCGCCTCGAGGTCGACCCCGGTGATGTCCAGCCCGGGAGCCTGCCCGATCAACCCCCGGCTGCCTGAGCCGATGTCGACGATCCGTGTCTCGGGGCCGATCCCGGCCTGCGCAATGAACTCGGCCAGGCGGCGCGCCCTCGCGCGGCGCGAGAACGGTTCGGCCAGCCGCGGCAACGAGCCGCGCGCCCGGCCGAAGACCTTTCCCTCGTCGCTCATCGCTGGTCGATTCTGCCTCGTCGGGCGTGGTTGCCATGCAGACCCGCCGATGAGCGGCGGAATACGATTGTCCGACATGGCAGACCAAAGCGTGATCGGCCCACTCGTCGGCCGGCGGCTCGGCGGCCCGGACAGCGATTTCGCGATCGTCGAGTGGATCGACAGCGGCGAGTCGGACTGGGAATGGATCGCGCCGCTGCATGTGCATCACGGCGACGATGAAGCGTGGTACGTCCTGGCCGGCGCGCTGCGCGTTCGCATCGGCAACGAGACGTTCCAGGCCGGTCCCGGCGGCGCGGCCTTCGCGCCGAAGGGGACTCCGCACGCGTATGGCAACGCACGGCGCGAGCCCGTCCGCTACCTGCTGGTGACGACGCCGAAGCTGCTGGCGCTCGTCGACGCGCTGCACGCGCCGGGCGCCGGGGACTACGCCGCGATCTTCCGCGCCCACGACTCAGAACTGCTGTCCTGACGAGCAACACAGCGCACTGCGTGCCAGTGAGCGTCGTTCCCGCTCGCACAGCCCAGCGTGAGGGGGTCGCGGCCACCGCCGGCACGAGTCGCGGCGCTCACACCAACGCCAAGGCACCGCACAAGACGTCAGCCTGCTCGTGCCGGCGGGGGCTCGCGACGCCCGTCCTCGCCGGAACCCATAGCCGAGCGGCGGACAACATGAACGTCCCCTCGCCGGATCGTCACCCGCTCGGCATCGAAGTACTCGAGCAGGCCCTGGGCGAACTTGCGCGACGTCCCGAGCTCGTCGCGCAGCTGGGCGATGGTGATCTCCCCAGCGTGCCGGGCGGCGGTGGCGATCATGATCGTGCGAAGCTCGGCGAGGCGCTGCGGATGAAAATGCAGGTTGCGCCCGACCCGGACCGCCCGGCCGGCGACGCGCAGAGCGGCGAGATCGGTCGCGTCAAGCTCGGCGTCGAGGGGAGGAGCGAAGCCGGCCGCGTGCAGCCGGGCCTCGAGCGCGACCGCGGATTCCGCCAGCGGCGCGACGGGCGCCGCGGCCGGCGGGATCGGCACGCCCGCGGACGTGACCGCCGGGGCCGGGTCGTACTCGCCCCGTGACCGCCGCTCCAGCCGCGCCATGAGATCGCGGCTCGGCCCGTGCTTGCGGGGATGGGCGTCCAACACGGGACCGCCGCCAAGCGTGTCGGGCGGGGCGATCTGACGCACGACGATGCGGTCGCGGTCGCACGCGATCAGCGGCGTCTCGAGGCGCAGCTGCCAGAAGCGGCCGCCCAGCCAGGTCATGCGGGCCGCGGTCTCGCGAGTGCCGTGGTGGACCTGGACCCGGGTTCCGGTGTCCGGGGGATCGTGCTCGAAGCTCAGTTCGCAGTCCAGCCGGTAGGTCGCGGCGAGCTCGCCTCCGATGCCGGTGAGAACATCGCCGCGCTGAGCCTGGGACACGGCCACGCCGACCAGGTTGACCGCCACCCGCTGCCCGGCCTGGGCATTGGCGACCGGCGCGCCGTGCACCTGCACCTCGCGGGCGCGGGCGTGCCGATCGCCAGGCAGCAGCATCATCGGATCACCGCGGCCGATCGCTCCCGACCACAGCGTGCCGGTGAGGACGGTGCCGGCACCGCGGATCGTGAACACCCGATCGACGTGCAGCCGGGCGGGCTCACGGTCGGCGGCATCGGCGCGGCGTGGCACGCCGGCCGCCGCGCGCTCCAGCGCCGCCCGCAGCTCATCCAGGCCGGCGCCGGTGCGGGCGCTGACCGGTACGACCTGCGCTCCGGGCAGCAGTTCCTCGGCCTCGAGCACGGCCACGTCGGGGTCAGCGAGGTCTGCCTTGGTCACCGCCACGACGCCGCGGGTCACGCCCAGCGCGCGCAGGACGGCAGCGTGCTCGCGGGTCTGGGGCATCACGCCGTCGTCGGCGGCGATCGCCATCAGGTACAGATCGATGCCGGTCGCGCCGGCCACCATCGTGCGAACGTACCGCTCGTGACCGGGCACGTCCACGATCGACAGGCGGGCTCCGGAGGGGAGGGTCAGCTGTGCGTAACCGAGTTCGATCGAGATGCCACGCCGGCGCTCCTCGGGCAGGCGGTCGGGGTTTACGCCCGTCAGAGCGGTGATCAGTGTTGATTTGCCGTGATCGATGTGGCCCGCGGTCCCGAGCGTCAGCGGCCCGTCGCTCATCCCGCTCCGGTCGCGACGCGGACCGCAGCGACCACGGTCGCGATCTCGGCGTCAGTCAGCGTCCGCGGGTCGAGCACGAGCCGGCCGTCGTGCACCCGCGCGATCACCGGGGGATCGCCGGCGCGCAGCCGGCGCGCGACCACGTCGGGAGCGATGGCCCCCCGCAGGGCGACCGCCGGGCCCTGGAGCTCGGCGAGCGGCAGCGCTCCGCCCCCGACCTTGGACTGCACGCGGATCAGCTCGGCTGCGCCTCCGATCCCGTCCCGCAGCCGGCGGGCCCGGAGGGCCAGCTCGGACTCCGGTAGGTCCAGCATCGCCAGAACCGGGATCTCCCGGCGCGCGGTGGCCGGATCCCGGTGCAGCGCCAGGGTGGCCTCCAGCGCGGCCAGGGAGAGCTTGTCGATCCGCAGCGCGCGAGCGAGGGGATGAGACCGGGCGGCCGCGATCGCCGCCTCGGTGCCGATCAGCAGCCCAGCCTGGGGGCCTCCGAGCAGCTTGTCGCCCGAGCAGCAGACCAGCGCGGCTCCGGCCGCGATCGAGCGCTCCAGATCGGGCTCGTCACCGAGCGCGAGGATGCCGGCAGCACCGCTCAGCACGCCCGAGCCGAGATCGTCGATCACCGGGACGCCGAGCGCGCAGAGCTCCTCGATGGGCACGTCGGCGACAAAGCCCTGGGTGCGGAAGTTGGACTGGTGCACGCGCAGGATCGCCGCCACCGGTGCGCCGCCGGCCAGCGCGTGCTCGTAGTCGCGACGGTGTGTCCGGTTGGTCGTGCCCACCTCGATCAGGGCCGCTCCGGACTGGGCAACGACATCGGGGATCCGAAAGCCGCCGCCGATCTCGACCAGCTGCCCGCGCGAGACGATCACCCCCCGGCCGCTGCCGGCCAGAGCGGCCACGGCGAGCAGCACCGCGCCCGCGCCGTTGCCGACCACCATCGCCGCCGGAGCGCCGGTCAGCTGCCCGAGCAGGTCGGCGACGTGGTCGTGGCGTGAGCCGCGCGCGCCGGTGTCGAGTTCGAGCTCGAGGTTGGAGTAGCCGGCCGCCCGGGCCACCGCCTCCCGCGCGGATCGTGCCAGCGGCGCTCGGCCCAGGTTCGTATGCAGGATCACTCCGGTCGCGTTGATGACCGGTCGCAGCGAGGGGGATGCGAGCGCGGCCAGGTGACCGCGGGCGCGCTGGATGATGCTCACCGAGGCGTCGGCCTTGGCAATCAGAAGCGACCGATGCTCCTCGATCGCCCGCCGGGCGGCAGCCACCGCGAGCGTGTGCGGCGCGTCCAGCGCGGCGGCCAGCTCGTGCACCGAGGGCAGGTCCCTCAGCTCGGCGTGGTGCCCTTCACCCATTCGCCCTCCTCCTTCTTCCAGATCGGGGCCAGTGCCTTGATCCGGTCGATGATCTGCCGGGCGCCGGCGAACGCGGCCTCCCGGTGCGGCGCCGACACCGCGATCGCCACCGACGGCTCGGACAGCGGCACGATCCCGGTGCGGTGCTCGGCCGCCGCGGCGCACAGCCCGTGGTCCTCGATCGCCGTCGCGACGATCGCCTGCATCTGCGCCAGCGCCATCTCACCGTAGGCCTCGTATTCGAGTGCCGCCACGTCGCGGGTCACCCCCAGGAAGCTGGCGACCGCACCCGCGCGCGGATCACGGACGATCGCGAGCAGCGGGTCGAGCGCCAGCGGCTCGGTGCTCAGCCGGACGTGCACGGGACCGGCACCACCGGAGACCGGCGGAATCAGGGCCAGCTCGTCACCGGTCCGCAGGGGCTGGTCGCTGCCGGCGTACTCGCGGTTGACCGCCATCACCACCGGAACGCCGGCGGTCAGCTCGGTCAGCCGGTCCAGCGCATCGCTCACCCGCGCGTCATCGGGCAGCTCGAGAGAGATCGCCTCAGCGCCCGCGCGCTCTCGCAGTCCAGCGAACAATCGCACGCTCACCTCCATGTCGTCCACAGGCTATCCGTACCGGTTGGGGGCGGCCGGAAAGCGGGGTGGTCGACAAAGTCCTGATCACCAGCAGGCAGATGCCACACACGCCGCGCGCGCCGCTGCGGTGGGGCGGCAGGGGCCCCGGGGCGCCTGCCCTCGGTACTCTCAGACCCGATGGCCACCGCCGACGAAAACCGGACGATCGCGCCGATCGTCGGTCCTGACGATCCTCGCCACTTCACCGACTCGGGGATCGAGATCAAGCCCTCCTATGACGAGGGCGACCTGCCGGCGGACCTGGCCGAGCGCCTCGGCGAGGCCGGCTCGTATCCATACACGCGCGGGGTCCACGCGGAGATGTATCGCACGCAGCTGTGGACGATGCGTCAGTACGCGGGCTACGCGAGCGCCAAGGAGTCAAACGAGCGCTACCGCTACCTGCTCTCCAAGGGCTCGACCGGCCTGTCGATGGCCTTCGATCTTCCCACCCAGCTCGGACTGGACTCCGATGACCCGCGGTGCCTGGGCGAGGTTGGCCGAACCGGCGTGGCGATCGACACGATCGATGACATGCGCACGGCGTTTGAGCAGATCCCGCTCGATGAGGTCTCGACCTCGATGACGATCAACGCGCCGGCCGCCGTGCTGCTGCTCCTCTACGAGCTGGTCGGTGAGGAGCAGGGCGTCACCTCGCAGCAGCTGCGCGGCACCACCCAGAACGACATCCTCAAGGAGTACATCGCCCGCGGGAACTACATCTACCCGCCCGAGGGCGCGATCCGCCTGGCCACCGACCTGTTCGCCTACTGCGACGAACGGGTGCCCAAGTGGAACACCGTCTCGATCAGCGGCTATCACTTCCGCGAGAAGGGCTGCTCGGCCGTCCAGGAGGTGGCCTTCACGCTCGCCAACGGCATGGCCTACGTGCAGGCGGCGCTCGACGCCGGGCTCGAGATCGACCGCTTCGCCCCCCGGCTGGCCTTCTTCTTCAACGGCCACAACAACGTCTTTCAGGAGGTGGCCAAGTTCCGCGCTGCGCGGCGGATGTGGGCCAAGATCATGCGCGAGCGCTTCGGCGCCCAGGACGAGCGCTCGTGGAAGCTGCGCTTCCACACCCAGACCGGCGGAGTGACGCTGACCGCCCAGCAGCCCGAGAACAACGTCGTCCGCGTCGCTCTGCAGGGTTTCGCCGCCGTCTGTGGCGGCACCCAGTCGCTGCACACCAACGGCTTTGACGA
>JALYZB010000220.1 GCA_030945945.1 Actinomycetota bacterium
CCGAAGCACCGTGCACCCGGCCAGGTGGCGCCTGCTTCGGTCGAACTTGGCGAGGTCTGCGGCGGCTAACCCGGAGAGGCGGCGGTGGTGTCGCTGAGTCCGGCAGAGAGATCGCTGCGCGCGCGACTCGCCGCGCACAGCCTGCACGCGCGGGTCAGCGATCCGGCCGCGCACACCGCACCGGCGCGCCGAGCATTCCTGGACCGGTTCGAACGCGAAGTCGACCCCGACGGCGAGCTCCCCGTCGCCGAGCGCATTCGCCGGGCCGAGCACGCGCGCAAGGCCTACTTCGCCCGACTGGCACTTCGGTCTGCTCGCGCTCGACGGCTTGTGTCTGACCGCAAGAAAAAAGCTGATCCCTGACCTTGATCGGGACGTCGCGACCGATCGCGGCACGCTGGCAGTTCTCGTCGAAGAATTGATTCCCAACTGCAGTTGCCCGGAGATCTTCGTCGTTGCTGAGCCAGCTGCGTACCTCTAGGTTCGCTGTTAGACAGCAGCTCCAGGCGACAGACTGAGTGGGAGACCTTATGCACCTGCTCTGGCGCGGACCGCAAGCAAAGGTCTGCCTCGCGGCAACCTCTGCGCTCGTCGCAACAATTGGCGTATGTGGCATTGCTCCGGCATTCGCAGACGTAACGCAGGTGGGCGGAGGTGCCTTTGGGGTCAGCGCCACCGGCACGCTCGTACCTACCCCGTCCGTCACCCTGCCGCCTAACGGGGGCGGACCGTTTACGAGATCTGCTGCCTCAGCTGGCTCGCTAGGGCAAAGCCTGAGCACCGACGCGCTGACGGTGAGCACCCGTGGCGGGGGTCTCGGCAGTCACACCGGGTTCGCGATCAGTTCTGCCACGGTGATCAACCTTCGGCTGCTGTTCCCTATCGAGGACAGCATCCTTGCTCAATCCGTCGCGACCACCTGCACTTCTAATGGCGCCGGCTCGAGCGCATCCACAACGATCATCGGCGGGAGCGTGCACAACGTCGGTCCGGGCCAGGCCTTGGCCGTCTCACCAGCGCCCAACACCACCATTCCGGTCTTGCCGGGCCTAACCCTGACCCTCAATGAGCAGATCAAGTCCGACTCAGCTGGTCATACGCAGATCACCGTGAACGGTGTCCACCTTCACTCGGTAATCGGTGGCGGTGACGTGATCTTCGCTCAGTCACGTTGCCTTGCTGATGGCCCGGACGTCCTTGTCGCTTCAGCCGCACGGGCGCCGGCGGTCGCCGTTGCCCCTCCTGCTAAGCCGGCCGCGGCGGCCGTCACTTTTACCGGCTGATCCGACGCCGAGCGGCCAAGCTGGTTCGCCATCCGGACCAGGATCACATTCGGTCCCCTAGTCCGAGTCGGCGGTGCGCCTCTCGCGCCCTCTCGTCAGCGGCGCTCGCGCCGTACCGGTTGAGCATCTGCCGGGACTTCCAGCCGGCCAGTCGCATCAGGTCGCCCTCACCGCCGCCCTCCGAGAGCCAGACGTGGGCGAATGTGTGCCGGAGCGCATGCGGGTGCAGGCCGGCGATGCCGGCCTGCTCGCCGCGGCGGACCACCATCTGATAGACGCCGTTCCGGGCCATCGGCCCCTTGTTCTTCTCCCCCAGCCACAGCGCCTCGTGATCCGCCCAGCGGTGGGTGGCCCGGACCCGCAGGTATCGGTCGATCGCTTGCGCGGTGCGGCGTCCGAACGGCAGCACGCGGGGACGCCTCCCCTTCCCCAGCACCACCGCCTGGGCCGCGTCGAGGTCGACGTCCTCCATCCGCAACGCCGCGACCTCGCCCAGCCGCGCGCCGGTGTCGATGAACAGCCGCAAGATCGCGTTGTCGCGACGCGAGACGAAGTCCCGCCCTTCGGCCAGCTTGAGCAGCTTGCGGAGATGCGCCTCGTCGACGATCGGGACCGGCACCTCGGGCACCATCGGCGGCTTCATGCCGAACATTGGATTGACCGCGATCTCCTCCTCCTCGGCGAGCCATTTGAACAGCTGCTGGAGGGCCCGGTACTGGTTGGAGGCGTAACCCGCGCTGCGCCGCTCGACCAGGTCGCCGATGTAGGTCTCGAGGTCGGCCCGGCGCACCTCGGGCCAACGACGGGCGGCCCCCTGCTCGGTTAGGCGGCGTGCCACTGAGCGCGCCGCCCCGGCGTAGATCTCCTGGGTCTTGATCGAGAGATTGCGCGCTCGTAAGTAGCGGACGAAGGAGACCACGAGGGCCTCAAAGCCGTCTCCTGGAGCTGCTGACTGACCCGCCACGAGGGTCATGTTAACCGGTCACTGACCGATGTGCTTATACAGCTTGAAGATCGTTTATCCTAAAAGCCCTGGTCAGAGGGTTAGTGTGGGCGCGGCTGGGATCGAACCAGCGACCGCCCGCTTGTAAGGCGGGTGCTCTCCCGCTGAGCTACGCGCCCGCAGCGGC
>JALYZB010000226.1 GCA_030945945.1 Actinomycetota bacterium
GCCGCTGCGAGGTGCCGCCTGGTTGCCGATCGTGCGGCGCAACGTGTGGATCGTGGCGCTCCGGCCAGCGACCTGAAGACCCCATGCACGTCGGCCTCAACCTGATCTTCCTCGTACCGGGGTACACGGGGGGCACCGAGACGTACGCACGGGAGCTGATCCCTGAGCTCGTCAGCGCGGCGCCGGAGGCGCGCTTTACCGCGTTCGTGTCCCGTGAGGCCGCCGCCGATACCAGCGCCCCCTGGAACAGCGTGATCGAGTCGGTCACCGTCCCGGTCCAGGCGCGCCAGCGCGTCGAGTGGGTGCGCGGTGAGCAGTTCCTACTACCCCGGTTGGCGGCCCAGGTCGGCGTGGACTTGGTCCACAGCCTCGCCAACACGGCCCCCGGATGGGGCCGGTTCCGCCGGCTGGTGACCATCCAGGACCTTCATCACCGGCTCGTGCCGGAGGCTCACCACGGCGCGCTCGCTCTGGGGATGCGCGCGCTGGTGTCCCTCGCCGCGCGCCGGAGCGATCGCGTGCTCAGCCCGTCGGCGGCGACCGCCGCGGACCTTCAGCGCATGCTCGGCATCGGGCCCGAGCGGATCGACATCGTGCCCCTGGGTATCGGCACCACGGCGCGCACGAAGGCGGTTGCCGCCTCAGAACTGCACGTCAAGCTGGGGCTCGACACGCGGCCGATCGTGCTCTGCGTCGCGGCCAAGCGCGCCCACAAGAACCTCGCCCGGTTGATCGCGGCGGTGGCCCGGCTGGCCCCGGAGCGCCGGCCCCAACTCGTGCTCGCCGGCTACGTCACGCCCCATCAGACGGAGCTTCGAAGGCGCGCGACGCAGCTCGGGGTCAGCGATGATGTCCGCTTCGTCGACTGGGTGCCCGAGCGCGAGCTCGAGGGGCTCTACCAGGCCGCGGCTGCCTTTGTCCTCCCCTCGCTGCACGAAGGGTTCGGGCTGCCCGTGCTCGAGGCGATGGCTCGCGGCGTCCCGGTGGCCTGCTCGGCCCACGGCGCGCTGGCCGAAGTGGCCGGCGATGCGGCGCTGACCTTCTTACCGGAGTCCGAGGAGGAGATCGCCGCCGCGATCGTACGACTGCTCGACGATCCAGCGCTGGCCCAGCGGCTGCGCGAGGCCGGCAAACGCCGGGCGGCCGAGTTCAGCTGGGCCGCCTGTGCCCGCGGCACCCTGGCCAGCTATGAGCGCACGCTCAGAGCGCGCTCAGAATGACTCCGGCGCGCCGCCGTTCTCCAGTGAACGCTGCGCGGCCTCGAGCACCCGGACGACGTCACCGGCCTGCTTGATGCCTGAATACGGCTCGCGCCGTTCCCTGATGGCGCCTAGGAACTCCTCGAACTGCACGGTGAGCGGCTCGCGGTTGGGAAGCTTGGGGATGGTGATCGCGCCCTCGCGAAGCACTGCGCGGTACTCGCCGAAGCTGCGCCCGCGGGCCTCCTGCGCCGGGGCGTCGTAGCTGGCGCCGCGCTCGAGGATCTTCAACCGCTCGTCGGCGGCGACGTCATCGAAAACGGCCATGCTCCGGTCGCCGACGACGGTGATCCGCCGGACCTTGTAGGGGTCGAGCCAGGACACGTGCGAGTGGGCGAGCACGCCGTCGTCGAACCGGATCGAGAAGTAAACGACGTCGGGGTGCCCGCTGCGCAGGTAGTCCTGCCCAACCGCGGTCACCGTGGTCGGGCGGCCGGGCAGCACGTCGAGGAAGATCGCGATGTCATGCGCGCCGAGGTCCCAGAGGGCGTTGACGTCCTGGCGGATCGGGCCAAGCGCGACGCGGACGCTGTCCATGTACTGCACGCCGCCGAAATCGCCGCCGCGGACGAGCTCACGGATGGCTGTGATCGCCGCGTTGTAGACGAAGGTGTGGCCGACCATCACCACCCGGTCGCCCTCGGCGGCGGCGATCGCGTCGATCTCCTGCGTGGAGGCGGCGAGCGGCTTCTCCACGAGGATGTGCTTTCCCGCCCGCAGCGCGGCCACGGCAAGATCCGCATGGGTGCGGGTCGGCGTGGCGATCACCACCGCGTCGACGGAAGGATCACCGAGCACGTCGCGCACCTCGGTCGTACGCTGGACGGTCGGAAAGCGGCGGCGCGGAAGCTCGAGCGCCTGCTCGCGCCGATCGCAGCACCAGACGAGCTCGGCGTCGAAGTGCTCGGCGGCGATCCGGGCGAAGTGCGGACCCCAGTAGCCGAGGCCGACCAGGCCGATGCGCACCGCGCTCATGACGCCAGCTCCGAGAGCACCGCGTGGACGGCATCGATCACACGTTCGACGTCGCCGGCCGGCAGGTGCGGCCCGATCGGCAGCGACAGCACCTGACCGGCGAGTTGATCGGCCACGGGCAGCTCGGCGGAGGCGAACTCGGCGTAGGCGCCGGTCCGGTGCGGCGGAATCGGATAGTGGATGATCGTGTCGACCCCGGCGTCGGCGAGGCGGCGCTGGAGCTCGTCCCGGCGCGAATGGCGTACGACGAACAGGTGCCAGACGGGCTCACACCACTCCGGAACCGCCGGCACCACGATCGCACCGTCCAGGCGCTCGAGGTAGCGCGTCGCCACCGTCCGGCGGCGGTCGTTGAACTCGTCCAACCGGCGCAGCTTGACCCGCAGAAAGGCGGCCTGAAGCGAGTCGAGCCGGCTGTTGAGGCCGGGGGTCTCGTGCCGGTACTTCTGGCGCGAGCCGTAGTTGCGCAGCAACCGGACGCGATCCGCGAGCTCGTCATCGTCGGTCGTCACGGCGCCGCCGTCACCGAGCGCGCCGAGGTTCTTGCCCGGATAGAACGAGAAGCCGGCCGCATCGGCGAGCGAGCCGGCGCGGCGGCCCCGGTAGCGGGCCCCGTGGGCCTGCGCCGCGTCTTCGATGACGGGAACCCCTTGCCGGCGTCCCAGTGCGACGATCTCGTCCATGTCGGCGGGCTGGCCGTACAGGTGGACGGGCATGACCGCCCGTGTGCGCTCGCTGATCGCGGGCGCGATCCGCTCCGCCGTGATGTTGTGGGTCACGGGGTCCGGTTCGACCGGCACCGGTGTCGCCCCGGCCTGCGAGACGGCCAGCCAGGTGGCGATGAAGGTGTTCGACGGGACGATCACCTCGTCCCCGGGGCCGATCTCGGACGCCAGAAGGATCAGCCGCAGCGCGTCGAGGCCGCTGGCCACGCCGACCGCGTGGCGCGTCTGGCAGTAGGCGGCGAACTCCGCCTCGAACGCCGTCACCTCAGGCCCGAGAATGTAGGCGCCAGAGGACAGCACCGACTGAGCGGCAGCGTCGAGCTCCTCGCGCAGCTCGACATAGATCGCCGGAACATCGAGGAAGGGGATGCGTGACATGTGGATCAGCGGGGGACTGGGGTTCGAGACCGGCGTCGGCCCAGCTCGACCCTGACAAGGTCAAGACCGACCGACAGTGACGTCTGCAGACCACCGGTGCCGACGGCGGCCCGAATGTAGCGGGCGGCGGCCCGGCGGTCACCGGATCGCACTCGCACACTGGCCTCGACGAACTCGGCCCCGACGCGACAGCGCCGAATCAGACGGTGCAGCTCAGGGTACCGCGCCTCGGCGACCGCGAGCACGATCATCGCGTCCTCGAGCGAGTCCGCCGTGTGGTGGGTCGCGTTGCGCTCGTGGCGTCGATAGCGCGCGAGCACGTCATCGAGCCCGAGCACGCGACCGTCCCGAAACAGTTCGATGTCGAACAGCCAGTCGTTGGCGACACGAACCCGCGGGTCGAAACGGCGCCCCTTCACAGCCGCCGAGCGAACCATCATCGTGGAGGGCAGCATCAGGTACGCGGGATCGAGGAACAGCTCGATCCCGCCGTCCCGCACCCCTCGCCGTCCGTTGTAGACCTCGGTGAAGCGGCCATAGCTGCGGCCCGAGTCCGAGTCGAACACGTCGGCGTCATGGCAGCACGCGATCACGTCAGGCCGGCTCTCGAGCACCGCCACCTGGCGGCTCAACTTGCCCGGCAGCATCACGTCGTCGCCCCCGAGCCAGGCGATGTAGTCGCCCGTGTGGGCGTCGAGCCCACGATTGAAGGCGCCGGCGATGCCGGTGTTGCGTTCACTGCTCACCAGCTTGACCCGCTGCGGCTCGCGGGCCGCGAAGTCACGCAGAATCTCCGGGGTTCGGTCACTTGACCCGTCGTCTGAGAGCACGAGCTCGATCGCGGTGTGGTCCTGCGCCAGGACGCTGTCGACCGTCTCGCGGATGAAATGCTCCTGGTTGTAGATCGGGACGATGACGCTGACCGTCGGCATCAGCGCACCTCGAGCCGGCGGATGACACGCGCCGGATTGCCGACGACGACCGCGCCGGGCGCCACGTCTGAGACGACCACCGCCCCGGCACCGACCATTGCCGCCTCGCCGATCGTCACTCCGGGCAGGATGACGGCGCCGGCGCCGACGGAGGCGCCCCGGCGCACGGCGATCCCCGCGCACGCCCATGGCTGGCGGCTGCGGGGGAAGCGGTCGTTGGTGAAGGTGGCCTGCGGGCCGAGGAAGACGTCGTCCTCGACCACCGTCCCCTCCCAGAGGAAGACGCCGGACTTGATCGTGACCCGATCACCGATGACGACGCCGCCCTCGACGTAGGTATGGTCGCAGACGTTGCAGTCCGCGCCGATGCGAGCGCCGGCCATCACGTGCGCGAAGGCCCAGATCCGGGTCCGGGGACCGATCTCGTCGCTTTCGACGAGCGCACGGGGATGGACGTATGGGTCGTCGACGGTCACGGCGCGAGCGCGGGCAGTCTAGATGGCCCGTCCCCGCCGGAGCGGGACTGATAGGCGTCGATCACCATCTCCAGCGAGCTTTCCAGCGAGAGACGCCGAGCGTTGCCCGCGAACCATTGGGCCGTCGAGCGGTGCAGCGTCTCGCCGGCGGCGTGGACCCGCAGGATCGCCGCCGCGAGATCCTCTGCCGACGCGCTCGAGGCGATGAACCCGTTGACGCCCTCCTGCACGAGCTCCACCGCGGCGTTGTCTTCACCCGCCACGACGATGCTCGGCGTGCCGAAGAAGGCGGCCTCGATCACCACCATCCCGTAGCCCTCGCGACGCGACGGCAGAACCATGCACAGGGCACGCGCGAACGCCTGCTCGACCTCCGCCGAACTGACGAAGCCCGGGACGCGGATGACGTCTCGGAGCCCGGCGGCGGCCACGGCGTCGCGGACTCGCTCGCACTCGGGCCCGTCGCCGAGGATCAGGCCCCGCAGCCCCGGGATCTCGGTCCGCAGGCGTGCGATCGCCGGAACGATCGTCGGCACGCGCTTCTCGGGGATGTGACGGCCGGCGAACACCACCAGCGGCTCGGCGTCGGTGACCGGACGGCCCTGCAGCGGGCCGTCGTAGGCGCCCGCCAACATGGTGATCTTCCCCCGCAGGCCTTCGGCCCGCAGTCGCTGCGCGTACAGGCGAGAGAAGCAGAACGCGCGCTGGCGGACCCGTGCGCACAGGCGCTGCACGAGCCAGCCCAGGTCACCGCCGGTCCGGCCGAGGTACTCACGCCAATAGCCGCGGCTCCAGACCTCAAACCAGTCGACCGCCAGGCGGTAGCGTCCGAGCGGCGCCGCCAGCGCCGCCGCGAGCAAGGAGAAGTACGGAAACGAGCACGTGTGCACGACGTCATAGCGACGCCCGTGGCGCAGCAGATGGATCAGCACACCGGCTCCGAACACGAGTGGTGGCAGCACGCGGCGCTGGCCCGGACCGGCGTACAGGGCCATCCGCGGCCCGACCACACGGACATCGACGCCCGGTACGCCGGCGCCGGTGCCACGGTCCCACTGGCGCAGCGTCAGGTAGGTGACGGCGTGTCCGTCGGCGGCGAGACGCTCGGCGAGATTGCGATACCAGCGCTCCGCCCCACCGACGGTGTGCGGAAACAGGCAGTCGTAGACGAGGCAGATCCGCATGGTCAAGCCGCAGATTCCCATATCCTGGCAACCAGGGTTCGTGCCGATACGTTATGTAGGCAGCGCCGTCGTCCTGTGATCCGCCTCTCCCAGATGAGCACGCTCGAGCACACCGCCTCCCCCGCCTCCGGACCCTCCAGGGCCAATCAGACGCTGCTCGTGTCGGTCGTCATCCCTTGTCTCAACGAGGCCGAATCGATCGAGCAGTGCGTCCACAGCGCCCTCACGGTGCTCGCGAGTCACGGGATCGCCGGCGAGGTGATCGTGGCTGACAACGACTCCGAGGACCCCAGCCCGCGCCTGGCCGCCGCCGCCGGCGCGGTCGTCGTCCACGAGCCCGAGCGTGGCTACGGCAGCGCCTACCTGGCCGGCTTCGCCGTCGCCCGCGGCCGGTACATCGTCATGGCCGACGCCGATCTCACCTACGACTTCGAGGAGATCCCGCGCTTCCTGGCCGAGCTCGAGGCGGGGGCGGACATGGTGATCGGCAACCGGATGAAGAACATCCATCCCGGCGCGATGTCCTGGCTTCACCGCTACATCGGCAACCCGCTCCTGTCCGGATTTCTCAACCTCCTGTTCCGCACCGGCGTCGACGACGCGCACTGCGGCATGCGCGGCTTGCGCACCGATCTGCTGCCCCGCCTGGACCTGCGCACGACAGGCATGGAGTTCGCCTCCGAGATGGTCATCCGCGCCGCCAAGGAGCACCTCGACATTCGGCAATTCCCGATCGAGTACCACCCGCGCGAGGGTGAGTCCAAGCTCTCGAGCTTCCGGGATGGATGGCGTCACCTGCGTTTCCTGCTCGTGCACTCCCCCAACCACCTGTTCATCTTCCCCGGCGCGGTGATGGTGGTCATCGGAGCCCTGGTCGAGCTCGTGGTCATCGCCCACCTGGGGCTGTTCGGGCGCAACTGGGATGTCCACGCCCTGATCGCCGGGGCGCTGCTGGCCATCGTGGGCACGCAGGTGGTGGCGCTCGGGGTGTGCGCACACGCCT
>JALYZB010000236.1 GCA_030945945.1 Actinomycetota bacterium
TTCTCTACCTGCTCGTCCGCAGCGAAACGAGATCGGCGACCGGCGTGGCTAGCGTTCACGCAGGAGAAGCAGGCGCCGCGCCGTGCTTGCCGCGCCTTGCGGGGAAGCTATCGCGAGCGTCGAGATGCCCGTGCGATCGCCAGAGCGGGTCTTTGCGACCGCCAGCCGCGCCGGCATCACAATCCGCCTGTCGAGGCCGGTTGAGGCTGTGGCCGATTGATCAGACGGCGCGGATCCCGGCGCCTGTTCCGGTGTTGTCAAGAAGATGCTCGATGTCACCAGCGTCGCTGGTCAGAACCACATCATCAGCGCCGGCGAGCAGCGCGACCGCGGCGTCCGCAATGTCGCTCGTGCGCGTCCTCCCCAGCAGCATTCCGCATTCACGGGCGGCCGCTGGGTCGAGCGAACGCTCAACAACCCCCGCCAGAGCGCGCGCCAGACGCGCCTGCCGGGCCGGATCGCGCCACGCCTCCGCGACGCACGCGCTTGATGTGATGACGTCGATCCGGTGGCGAGCGGCCTCGTGCAACACGGCGCCGACGCGACGGTCGCCGCGGTCGATCGCGATCAGCGCGCCGGTGTCGAGGATGAGCGCAGCCACTCACGCGCCTTGGAGAGCTCATCCTCGGTGAAGGGGCCGCCGGTGGTGTCGGCTATCTCGCCAGCGACGGCCAGCAGCACCTCGGAGCGAAGCCGCGCGGATGCCGCATCAGCCAGCCAGCCGGAGACGCCCGCGGGCCCTGCGACGTCACGCACGCGCTCGTACAACTCGTCATCCAGGCTGACGCTGATCTTCGCCACACCACGAATGGTAGCACCATGGGTAGTACCGCGTTTGACGAACGCTCTCCCGCGGAAAGGAGGAGTGCCCCGCGACCGTAGGCTCGTGAGTGCCGACTACTGCTTCCGCGGCTAAGCGCTCGTCTCGGACGAGGTCGAGCAGCGCCGCCGGCGAGACGCTCCCCAGTCTGCATGTGTTCGCGTCTCTTTGCCGACCGGGGCGGGTCCCGTTTCGAATCCGGCGGCGATCGCCGCCGTTCGGGAGTGGTCGGGGCGGAGCCTGTCTGATCGGCGCGGGTCAGCGGGCCGTCCATTTGTTTTAGTTTGGGTTGTGCCGGCTTATATCGGTCAGCCTGTTGTCGGTTGTGCGCCGGTTTCGTGTTGGTTTACGTGAGGATGCTGGCGATCGCGGTGCGGAACCAGCTGCGGTACCGCGTGGCTGACCAGTTGCGCTCGATTACGAGCATTTGGTAGATCTCTGGCGCGGTGTAGAGCCACAGGAGATCGGCAGCCGTTTCGACGGTGATTGGATCGGGAAGCGCGCCGAGTTCTTGTAGGCGTTTGGCGACGGTTTTTTGGTTGGCGTGTCGGGCGTGGCGTCGTTGTTCGAGTAGCTCGGCGATCGCGGGGTCGCTGCTGGCGGCGCCGCGGACGATCTCCAGCACATCCCAGGAGCGGCGGTGCACAGATTCGGAGAGGTCCGCTAGGCGGTCGAGCAGCGTGTCTGTGTCGGTGGCGGCGAGCATGTGCTGGAAGGCCTCGCGTTGCTGGAGTTGGAGCTCGTCGTCGCTGCCGCGGATCGCGAGCCTGAGCAGGTGCTCGACGAGGTTGGGCTTCGTCTTGAACACGGCACGGACGGTCGGCTCGGCCACCCCCGCCTGGCGGGCAATGTCCGCGAGCGTAGTGGCGCCGTAGCCATGTTCCCGGAACGTTTCGCGGGCGGCCAGCAGGATCCGCTCCCGGGTCAGCTTGGCCTGCTGTTCGCGTAGCGGCGAGTTGTAGCTCTTGACACCAGCGCGACGCCGCCAAGGCGGGTCGCCACTTTCGACAGGGAGGACGTCAAATGCTCGCTACCAAGACGACCAGGACATCGATCAAGGGCACGTTCTTCGCCAGCCGGCGCCGGGCGCTGTCGTTGGGTGTGTGCGCTGTTGCTGTGTCGGGTGTGTTTGCGTCGAGCAGTGTTGCGGCGGTCACACCGATCACATATGTGAGGCCGAATGCCGGGTTGGTGATCTCGGGCCACGCGGGTCAACTGAAGATCACCCTCAGAGTCTCCGCCGCCGATAGGTCCAGCGGGCTGCAACGCGTGCAGGTCCGGCTCGGTTGTTACGGACAGTTCGTGGCCGGCGCGAAGATGCCGGTCACGTACAACAGCTTCGCTTTGGTTCGCCACGGCGAGTTCGCCACTCCACCCGGGTTTGGCGCGTTTAGCGCAAGCGGGTTCTTTCGCACCCCGACCACCGCGCACGTGGACATCAAGCTCGTCAGCCTTGCCGTGAAGCGCAGGTGCGCTCCCCCGAACGGGCAGGCCTCCCGCAAGAGCTACGGCCTGCGGATCCGCAAGATCAGAAAGCGTGGGACGCCCCCGGTGACTCCCCTGCCCGGCCAGGTCGCGGTGACGCTGACTCAGTGCCCGAGCAACACGCGCACCAATCCGCTATCCCCCAACCAGCACTTCCAGGTCCGCGGCCAGGTCCTCCCCGCGCACGCGGGTGAGATCGTACGTGTCGAATACACGACGCTGCAGGGCGAGCCGGCTACGGGCAAGCCGACCGTCTTCTCCTACACCCAGGCCGACGGCACCTTCACCGCCGACTTTGGCGTTCCCAACAACAACGGCAGCGCGGCTGAAGCCGGCGTCAGCGCGTACGCGTTCGGAAAGACGGCCACGTGCACGTTCTTCGACAAATGACATCGCCAAAGAACCTACCTGAGGAAGTGTCCGACTAGCGCCACGCGCGTCCAGATGTCGGCATCTTGCGGCAGGGCGGCGGCCTGTGGTACACACTGAGCACTGTTGGCGGGCAACTGGGAGGTCGGTGGAGTGCGCACGAATCGCTGTTACATGCTCGGACTCGTAGCCGCGGGGCTGCTTATGCTG
>JALYZB010000254.1 GCA_030945945.1 Actinomycetota bacterium
GAGGGCAGGCCCGAACTGCGCAGCGGCCCGGCCCCGGGAGCGCGAGCTCGCCGAGCAGGCCCGGTACGGTCCGCCGCGGTGGGCGGCGTCCGGCCCTGGCGGCTGCTCGTGGTGCTCAGCGATCCGAGACCGGCGAGCAGGACCACCGCGACTGCGACCAATCCTCCCGCGCCCGCCGGCAGCCAGCGTCTCAGGCGGCCTCCAGCTCCTCCACGGTGTGCGGACCGACGCACGCGACCGCGAGCACATCGTCGATCCCTGCCGCGACCGCGCGGACCTCGTCGTAGGTGACGTCGTCGAGCAGGGAGATGGTGTGGCTGGGGTCGATCTCGTCGCTGCGGTGGACGATCGTCTGCTGGGCAGCGAAGCGCGCGACCGCACCGCTGTTCTCAAAGGCGATCGCCCGGGCCCCGGCGGCGAAGGCTCGCGCCCGTTCGACTTCGGCCTCGGTCGGGCCGTCGTCGCGCAGTTCGGAGACGATGTCGCGCATCCGGCGGTAGGCCTCGGTGCACTTGGAGGACTCCAGGCCGGCCGAGAGCTGCAGGACGGGCACGTCGGCGTAGGCGTGCGGAGCGGCGCTCACCGAGTAGGCCAGGCCACGCTGCTCGCGGATCTCGTCGAACAGGCGCGACCCCATCGAGCCGCCGAGCAGGGTCGCGTAGATGGCCAGGGCCGCGCGCTCGCGCTGCTGGGTGACGTCGATCGAGGGGCGGTAGGACATCCGCAGGTGCGACTGATTGGATTCGCGTTCGCGGACCAGCAGGCGGGGGGCGAAGGCTGGGGCGTGCTCGTAGACCGGTGGCGGCGCCCCGGGGTCAAAGCGCTCGAAGGCGGCCTCGAGCGCGCCGTCGACGCCGAGCGAGTCCAGATTGCCGATCACAAAGGCGGCCCCGGAGGCGGCCGTCCAGCGGCGCGTGCGAAAGGCGACGATCCCTTCGCGCGTGAACGTCTCGCGGATGTGCTCGGCGGGGCCGAGCACCGGACGGCCGAGCGGGTGATCGCCGAACACGGCCTGGTCGATCAGGTGCTCAGCGATCACCGCGGGCTGGTCCTCGGAGCGAGCGATCTCCTGGGCGACGACCCCGCGCTCGCGGTTCATCTCGTCGCCGTCGATTCGCGGTTGGGCGACGAAGTCGGTCAGCAGGTCGACCGCCTCCAGGCCCCGCTCGGCGCGGGCCGTGATGTGAAAGGCGACGAGGTCATGGCTGGTGTAGGCGTTGAGCACGGCGCCGATCCGCTCGGCGGCCTCGTTGACGGCGCGGTAGTCGGGGTACTTCTGACCGCCCTTGAACACCAGATGCTCCAGGAAATGGGCCATCCCGTTCTCATCGCTGCGCTCGGTGCGAGCGCCGGCGTCGAAGGCGATCAGGATGGTTAACGCGCGGGTGCCCTCGGTGGCGACCCGGTGCAGTCGCAAGCCGTTCTCAAGCGTGGATACGGAGATCGAGGGCATTGCTGATCAACAACGGTAGCGGGCAGCGAACGCGCGGCGCGCCGGGGCGGGCCGTGTCGGTAGCGGGCGCGACGGCCCGTGGCGATCGCCCTGCAAATCGCGTTGCAGCGGTCTTCCGGAGGGGTGCGACGAAAGGGCGCCCGCTACTCTCCGGGCACCTCGTGGCACGCCAGAACACCACATCGGCACGCTCCCGCCGCCGCGTCGCCGCGGCCGGGACCCGTACTCCAGCCGCCGCCGGAGCGTCGCCCGCGTCCGGTGCACAGGTCGTCGACTTCCGGGCGGTCTCCAAGCTTTACACGGGCGATGTCGGCCTGGATCAGGCGACCTTCTCGGTCGATCGCGGGGAGTTCGTCTTTCTGGTCGGCTCGACGGGATCAGGCAAGTCCACGGTCATGCGCCTGCTGATCAAAGAGCTCGAGCCGACCAGCGGGGCGATCCGCGTGGCCGGCCATGACCTGTCGGAGATCTCGCGCAAGCGGGTGCCCTATTACCGCCGCAACATCGGCGTGGTCTTCCAGGACTTCAAGCTGCTGCCCAACCGCACCGTGTACGACAACGTCGCCTACGCACTGCAGGTCACCGGCGGCTCGCGCAAGGACATCCGCGCCAAGGTGCCCGACATCCTGCGCCTGACCGGCCTGTCGACCAAGCTGCACAACTTCCCCGATCAGCTGTCGGGCGGCGAGCAGCAGCGCGTCTCGATCGCCCGCGCGTTCGTCAACCACCCACCGTTGCTGCTGGCCGACGAGCCGACCGGCAACCTCGACCCGGACACGAGCATCGACATCATGCGGCTGCTGTACCGGATCAATCGAACCGGGACGACCGTGCTCGTGGCCACCCACGACCAGGCCATGGTCGACAAGATGCGCCGCCGGGTGCTCGAGCTCTCGCGCGGGCGGATCGTCCGCGACGAGGCGGCCGGTCTCTACGCCCGCGACGAGAGCACCCGTGAGTTCGCGCATCGCCTGCGCGGCCCGTCCGAGCGCCCCCCCGGCGTCTGATGCGGATCGGGTTCTTCCTGCGCGAGGCGGTGCGGGCAACGCGCCGCAGCGCCGCCCCGAGCTTCGCCGCCCTGGCCACCGTGCTGGTGACGATGCTCGTGCTGGGCGTGTTCATCCCGATCGTGCAGGCCACCAACGGCGCAGCCGCGAGCGTCCGCAGCCGGGTGCTCGTCGACGTGTACATGAGGAGCACCGCGACCTCGGCGCAAGCGGCGCGGGTCCGGCGTGAGCTGCTCAACGTGCCCCACGTCCGCGGCGTCCAGTTCGTCTCCAAGCAGCAGGCCTACGCGCAGCAGTCCAAGATCGACCCGCAGGCCTACCAGCTGCTGGGCGCAAACCCGCTGCCCGACACCTTCCACGTCATCCCGGACAACCCGGGCAACGTGCTGGGGGTCCGCACTGCGCTGACGCCGCCATCACCCGGTGGGACTGCGGGTGTGCTGGACTCCGCCATCCAGAGTGTGTCCAACAAGAAGAACGACACACGCAAGATCCTCGCGGTGACCAACCTGGTGACGATCACCGCGGCCGGGCTCACCGTGCTGCTGACGATCGCCTCGGTGCTGCTGATCGCCAATACGATCCGGCTCTCGCTGTACTCGCGGCGACGCGAGATCGAGGTGATGAAGCTGGTCGGCGCGACTGACTGGTTTATCCGCTGGCCGTTCGTGGTCGAAGGGATCGTGGTCGGCGCGGCCGGTGCGCTGGCGGCGGTCGCCGTCCTCGGCGTGGCCAAGGTGGCGCTGCTGGACCCGCTGGCCCACAACTGGACGCTGATCGCGTCGCCCCAGACGATTCCCTTCACCGCGCTCGTCGCCGTTCTGATGGGTGCCGGCGTACTCGTGTCGGCCCTCGGCTCGGGTCTCTCGCTGCGCCGCTTCCTGCGCGTCTGAGCGGCCGGCCGCTGCCGGGGTCCCGAGCGGGTGACGGGCTACGCTGAGGGACGATCATGCACGGCCAGCGCTCACGCACCGGACCGCGAACGGCCGCGATCATCGCGGGCGTCGTGGTCGCGCTGCTCGGCGGCGTGTGGCTGGGCGGACATCCCAGCTGGCTGCCGGGGCCGGTGCGCAGCGCGTTCGTCAGTCAGAGCAGCGAGGAACAGCTGATCAACAATGTCTACGGGATGCTGCAGCGCGACTACTACCGGCCGGTCACCCGCGCTGCCCTGGTCAACACAGGACTGGCGGCCGCGGTCGCCAGCCTGGGGGATCCCTATTCGCACTACTACGGCCCGTCGGACTATCGGGCGTTTCAGAATCAGACCAACCCGCATCTCAGCGGGGTCGGGATCGACGCGGTCAGGGATGCCGCCGGCCTGCGCGTGGTCGACGTGTTCCCGGGCTCCCCGGCGGCGCGGGCCGGGCTGGCCCACGGGGACCTGATCGTCTCGGTCGGGTCCACGTCACTGGCCCACCGCCCGGAGAGCTTCTCGGCCTCATTGATCAAGGGCCGGGCTGGGACCCGGGTCACCCTGACGGTGCGCTCGGGTCAGCGCCGGCGAGCCGTGACTCTGACCCGCGCCGACCTGACGGTTCCCGTGGTCAGCGGCAACACCGTCCCCTACCACGGCGCCAAGCTGGGGATCGTCCACCTGACCAGCTTCACCGCCGGGTCGGGCGACGAGCTGCGCGCCCAGGTCGACAAGGTGCTGCACGCAGGTGCGCGCGGGCTGGTGCTGGACCTGCGCGAGAACGGCGGTGGCCTGCTTGAAGAAGGGGTCAACGTGGCCAGCATCTTCATCCCCGACGGGACCATTGTCTCAACCGCGGGACGCAGCCAGCCTCGGCAGGTGTACATGGCCAGGGGCGGCGCGATCTCGGCCTCGATCCCGCTCGTCGTGCTCGTTGATCACTACACGGCGTCGGCGGCCGAGATCGTCACCGGCGCCCTGCAAGATCGCCATCGGGCCACGGTGGTCGGTACCCACACCTATGGCAAGGGCGTCTTTCAGGAGATCCAGCCGCTGCCCAACGGCGGCGCGCTGGACTTCACCGTCGGGGAGTACTTCACCCCCAGCGGGCGCAACCTCGGCGGCGGGGGGGTCCAGCGCGGTGCCGGGATCACTCCCGACGTGCACGCCAACACCAACCTGCGCGACAAGACCGACACCGCGCTGCACGTGGCCGAGCGCACGGTCGCGGCGAAGCTGAAATGACCGCCGCCGGCCGTGATCGGCGGCCGGCCACGAGGGTTGCCATCTTGCAGCGCAAGGGCAAGTTCCTCGTCGCCGAGCCGTTCTTCAGCCCCGGGCCTCAGATGGTGGTCAGCCGCGACCGCAAGGCCGACGTCGGCGATCTGGTCACGATCGTGCCGGGTCGCAGCCCCAGCCGGCGCGGGACCTCGCGGATGGTCATCGGCCGCCGGCTCGGGCGCCCGGACGCGGCCCGAGATGTGATCACCGCGCTGATGCTCGACCGTGGGCTGCAGCGTGGCTTTGATCCCGCGGTCGACCACGCGGCTCGCGAGGCGGCCAAGCTGCCCTCCGATCTCGGCGGCCGGCGCGACCTGCGGGACCTGCCTACGTTCACGATCGACCCCGCCAGCGCCCGCGACTTCGATGACGCGATCTCGGCGCAGGCCCACGAGGACGGCACGATCCGGGTGTGCGTGCACATCGCCGACGTCGCCGCCTACGTCCCGCCGCGGAGTGCGATCGATCGCGAGGCCTACAGACGCGGGACCAGCGTGTACGTGCCCGGCGCGGTCGAACCGATGCTGCCCGGCCGTCTCTCCAACGACCTCTGCTCACTGGTGGAGGGCGAGGACCGGCTGACGGTCACCGTCGAGATGACGATCTCAAAGGGGGGTGGCTCACCGAGCCGACCCGCACGCCGCCCCTCGATGTATCGCTCGGTGATCCGCTCGGTGGCACGTCTGGATTACGACCGCGTCGATCGCATATTCGCCGGCACCGAGCGCGCGCTCGATCCCTGGGCTCAGCCCCTGGCCAACGCCCGGACCGCGGCGGCCGTGCTGCAGGCGGGGCGCGAGGGCCAGTCCGCGGTCGTGTTGCAGTCCCCCGAGCCGGAGTTTCACTTTGACCGCGACGGGCACGTCACCGGCGCCGAGCTCGTGCCCCAGACCGAGTCCCATCGCCTGATCGAGCGTCTGATGATCGCCGCCAACGAGGCCGTGGCGGCCTTTCTGGAGGAGCGGCGGATCCCGACGCTGTTCCGGGTCCACGAGCGACCCGAGGCGACCGCGGTCGAGCGCCTGATGACCCAGCTGGCGTCGCTCGGGGTGCCGACCCCGCCGGCGCCCGGTGGCCACATGACCCCGCAGCAGGCCGCCGACCTGGCGGGCGAGATCTCGGCCATGGTCACCGACTGGGTGGCGCGGACCGGGCGGGGCGCTCGGGCGCTGAACCGTCTGGTCCTGCGCTCGCTCAAGCAGGCCTACTACGACCCGCGCAACCTCGGTCACGCCGGGCTGGCCTCCCCGCGCTACTGCCACTTCACCTCGCCGATCCGGCGCTATCCGGATCTGATCTGCCACCGGGGCCTGCTGGCGGCGATCGCCGGCGAGCCGGCGCCGGACGTCCCGTTCGTGGCCGGCGCCGGGCCGTGGGCCTCGACCCGCGAGCGCGAGGCGATGGTCATCGAACGCGACGCCGACGACATCGCCCGCTGCTTCCTGCTCGAGCGGACGCTGTTGGAGAGCGGCGACCGGCGCACAGTCTTCACCGGGGAGGTGGTCGGCCTGATCGGCGCCGGCGCGTTTTTGGTCTTCGGCGAGGGCCGGCAGTTCGAGGGCATGTTGCCGGTGCGCCGGCTGAGTGGGGACTGGTATGAGCTCAACGAGGAGGGGACGGTCCTCGTCGGGACCCGCCACGGCGGAGCGATCCGGCTCGGGGACGAACTCGAGGTACGCGTGGGACGCATCGACGCGGCGCGGGGTAGGGTGGACCTCGGGCTCGCCGACGTGGGCGAGGATGAGCAGCCGGGGTGGGGGTGAGGTAGATGGCCAAGGGACGCAAACGTAAGGTCTCCGCCGGTGATGTCGCCACCAACCGGCAGGCCTCCTATCGCTACAACCTGATCGAGCGCTTCGAGTGCGGCATGGTCCTCACCGGGACCGAGGTCAAGTCCCTGCGCGAGGGCAAGGCCCAGCTCAGAGAGGCCTACGCCATGGTCCGCGACGGCGAGGTATGGCTGATGGGCGCCCACATCCCGCCCTACGGACCGGCATCACGAGAGAACCACGAGCCTGAACGGCCGCGCAAGCTTCTGCTGCACAGATCGCAGATCGAGGAGATCGCCGCTCGCACCAGAGAGCGGGGGCTGACCCTGGTTCCGACCCGGATGTACTTCGCCGGAGCGCGATCGCGGGCCAAGGTCGAGATCGCGCTGGCCAAGGGTAAGGATCTCTATGACAAGCGCCAGAGCATCAGGACCCGCGATATGGCCCGCGACGTCCAGCGTGAGTTGCGCGAGGTCGGCCGGTAGCGTTCGTCGCCGGCACGGGTGGGCGCCCGCGTGCGTGGGTCCGGCTCCCACCGGGTATGTTCGCGCTATGACAATCGGCTCATCCATCGTTCTGATCGCCGTCGGCGCCATTCTCAGGTTCGCCGTCACCGCGCACATCAGTGGCTTTAACGTGCAGACCGCAGGAACCGTGCTGCTGGTGGTGGGCATCCTTGGGCTCCTGCTCGCGCTCGCCTACAGCTTCTGGTGGGCCGATCGCTCACAGCGTCGAGTCGTCGTCGACGACGACCGCCGCGTTCCGCCGCGGTTTTGATCTGCGACTGACCGACTGATTGCGCGCGGCTCAGCCGAGCGTGCGCTGCAGGTGGGTGGCGTCCATGCCGACGACTAACAGTGCGATCAGGCCCAGATAGACCGCGGCGATCAGCCAGCGGTCGCGCGGGCGGACGCGGTAGTAGGCGGCCTGCTCGAGGCTGCGGGTGCGGCGCAGCTTCCAGCGACGGTAGGTCTCAAAGCCGGCGAAGAGCACGATGATGAAGATCACCGGGTTGGGAAAGACGAGCGCGAGCACGACCATCGCTGCGAAGCCGACCCCCCACATCCACGGGGCCATCGCCGCCATCGCACGGCCGCCGTCGAGCGGTAGGACCGGTAGCAGGTTGAACAGGTTCAGGAACAGCCCGGTGAACGCCAGAGCCCGCCAGTAGTCATCACCAGTGATCTGCGAGATGATCAGGCAGAGGCCGGCGCCGGCGCTCCCGAGGATCGGCCCGGCGAGTCCGACCCGGGCCTCGGCGGTGGCGTTCTCGCCCAGCGAACGGGCGCTGATCACGGCGCCGAGGAAGGGGATGAACATCGGCAGGCTGGCGCGGATGCCCTCGCGGCGCAGGGCGATCACGTGTCCCATCTCGTGCACGAGCAGCAGCACGACGAAACCGACCGCGAACCAGACTCCCCAGATCGTCGTGTAAGCGGCGATCGAGACGAGCATCGAGCCCGCGCTGGCCAGCAGCTTGATCTTGGGCAACAGCAGCAACAGTGCCTTGAGCTTGGAGAGCAGTGCGATGATCGCGGCGCCGATCGGGAGCACCCGGCGCTTGAACCAGGACTGCGGACGATCCGGCTCGGGCTCGCCTGACCGGCTCGCGTGATCCTGCCCCGCGGCCAACGGGCCGTATTCCGCGTGAGCGAGGGCCTCGTGGCGGGCCCACGGGCTCGCCGCGTAGGGCGCGTCGTCGGGCTGATCGCCGGGGTGGGGCGCGGGAAGGGAGGTGGACGGTTTCATCGGGTGCTCCTGATGATTGTCGCAGGCGCCGACCGTGGTTCCGGACGGTTCTTACGCAGCGCTTCAGATGGCCGCCCTCGCGCCAGCGCTCCTATACTCCCGCGTGCAGGACATCCCCGGGGACGACAGGCTTCGACGTGGTCGGTTCGTGGGGGTGGTTGCGAGTCGAGGTCCCGGGCGGCCTCGTAAAACTCCCGGGAAAAAAATAAGTGCGGACTCTCACGAGTTCGCGCTCGCCGCT
>JALYZB010000260.1 GCA_030945945.1 Actinomycetota bacterium
GCGACTGACCGGGTATCCGGGCCGCAGAGCTCTGCGAGCGTCGAGCCGCTCGCCGCCACGAGCTCGCGCAGCTGCGCGACGACGTCCATCTCCTCGCAGTCAAGCACCCCGATCTGCGCGCGGCAGCCGTCAAGCAGAGCCAGGCGTAGACAAGTCGGCGCGTCATCGCGCCGCCGGCGGTTACGGCGCCCGAGCGCAGCAAGTCGCGGACGCACCGCCGTGCTGTTGGGCAGCTGCTCGCGCAGCTGCAACGGCAGGTCGCACAGCAGATGCTCGGCCTCGCCGATGAGGTGCTGGCGGCTGGTCAGGATCGAGCGGCGCCGGTTATGCCACAGGGCAAGCAGCTGGTGGGGCTCATCGGGGGGCTCTTGGCCGGCGCGCTTGAACGCTGTGGGCAGCAGCGGATGGGCGAGCACCTCGCGCGCGATCCGCTCGCTGTCAAGCGTGTCGGACTTTCCGCGCTGGCGCGCGCGGTCAGACCGCGGTGTGCGGTTCGCGCACACATCGCGCACGTCACACCCGCGGGCGATCAGGAACACTGCGGTGTGTCGGCCCCAGCTCGCCGAGCCCTCGACCCCCCAGCGAGCGACCTGCCCGAACTGCCGCGCCCACGCTTCCAGCTCGCGATGCCCCTCACCCGACACCCGAAAGTGCTCCGAGGCGAGAATCCCGCCGCGCGGATCGATGATCGTCACGGTCAGCGTCCGCTTGTGCGGATCGATCCCGACCACGTTGCCCGCATGATCGGGCGTCATCAACACGTGCGACGGTCCCGGACCGCGACGCTTTGTTCCCTTCATCGACTTGACCTCCAGCGGTAGATTGTTGGCAGATCGGCCGACAACATCCCGGTAGACGCCCCTCGTCGGGCGAACGCTCCTATCAGGTCAGACCGATCCTCAAAGGCAAGAACCGAGGCCGACACTTCGTCCGAAAGACACCCGTCGCCGGGGAGTCAAATCGCATTTTGGGTCAGGCCTCGGTTCAGCCATCAACCCTACGCGAACCGTCGCCCGCGCTGGGTACGGAAATTCAACACCGGGATCGCATTTGGTCGCGGTCGCGGTCGTGCTGACGCGTTCTGGCGGCCCCGCTCCGCGCGGAACCAGGCCCGTGTGCCTGCAGCGGGGACGGAGACTCCCGAGGCATCCAGCCGACCTCGTCGTGCCGTGCTGTGGACGATCCACCAGTCAGCGCCAAGCTCGAGCTTCCATACCCTGCAGAGGGCGAGCCCTCGCCACCTACCTCAGAGGTGCTGGGCGTCCCGCGTTGCGGATCAGGGAGCGATCCGCGGGTTCGACCACAAGCTGGCTAGCAAGTACCGCCCTGACCTCGACTCCAACAAGCGACGAAGAGGACCTGGCGCGCGGGCGCATGGCTTGTGTTTTCAGGTGTACGCTCCTCTCATGGACTCTGATCGTGCACGAGAATTGCTCGCCGACCAGCGGCGGCGGATCGAGGCGGCGCTTGCGAACCTAGACCGCGACGGTCCGCGCGCGGCGTCCGATCGAGCAGACCCGGGCGATAAGGGTTCGGAGGATCTGTACCAGGACGAATTCAACGCGGGTCGCGCCGACGATTTTCGGAGGGAGCTCGCGGCCGTCGAGCGCGCCGAGTCGCGGCTTACCGCGGGCACATACGGACTGTCGATTGAGAGTGGCGAGCCGATCCCGGATGGCCGACTCGAGGCCGTCCCAACCGCCGAGCGAACGATGGAGGAGCAGCAGCGGCACCGAGCGTGAGGTAGCAATGACCATCTCGGGCTGGCCTATGGCGGTTCCGACCCTGACTGACGGCTCGGTGACGCTTCGTGGCTGGGTCGACCAGGACGCCGATGCCGTGTACGCGGCATGTCAGGACGCAGAGATCAGCGATGGATGAACGTTCCGGTTCCGTACCTGCTCGAGCACGCGATTCAGTTCGTCGGCGAGCAGAGTGCTGGACAATGGTCATCTCAGACAGGAGCGCCGTCCGCGATTATCTGCGCTGCGAATGGCGGAGTGCTTGGATCGTGCGGCCTGTCAACGTCGACGGTCGGCATCTCGTCGCTGAGGTGGTGTGTGCGGTCGCCCCGTCGGCGCGAGGCGGTCGCGTCGCACAGCGAGCCGTCGGGATCCTGTGCGAGTGGGTGTTTCGCGAGGTCAGTGTGGCTCGGCTTGAGTTCTACACCGAACCCGGGAACGCAGCCTCGTGAGCGGTGGCTGAGCGCGTTGGCTGTCGACCGGAAGGTCTGCTCCGCAATAGGGTGCTGATCGGGGAAAGCCGGCACGACATGGCGGTCTATGCGCGCGCCAACACCGATCCACCCGCGCGCCAGGAGCAGTCGGCGTAACGGCCCGGCCCTCGGCGGCGGCCCCTTCCGTCGCCGATCCGGCCACGAGTGCGCGGCTGCTGCCTCTGGCTTTCGGGCTCCCGAGCAGCAGCGAGTCGCTACCCGGGCGGCCCGGCCGGGATGAGGAAAGGTTGGTCTGGTCGCGCAGATGAGGAACGGACACATCGCGGGGCTGCCCCGACGACGACCACGACGATCCCCTGCAGACCGGATTTGGTCGGCGCGATCACGAAGGTGCGGCCCGGAATCGTGTTGACCCCGATCGTCATCGACACTGCCGCGCCGCCTCCCTGAGAGATCGCCTCGACGGTTCGGGCTGGACCCGGCAGGACACGACCGTTGCTGACCGTATGGACCGGGGCGGCGCATCCCTTGGTGACGGGGACGACCCTGATCCGGGTCCCGAGCGAAGACAACCTGGTATTGAGTTGGTCAAGGGCGCTGATCTGGCGCAAAGTGATGGTCACGGTCCGGCCGTGGTTCACGGTGGCCGCGAAGGAGGCGGAGGTCTGCTCGCGGCGCCGAGCGCGAGGATCACACCGGCCGCAGCGACTCCCGCACCGGTGATCACGCGGTCGGAGCGATCTGCGAGGCGAAGGGGAGCCGGAGTGACTTTGACGGTGGCGGGGAGGCCGGCGGCCACGGGGGCCTTGATCTGTTCGAGCATCTCGTCGATGATCGGGCGCTCTGTGGGCTCGTTGTCGTGGGGGGTCATGGCGCTCGCTTTTCCAGTTGGAGGCGTTCGGCGTGATCGATCGCCTTGGCCAGTCGACGCAACCCCCGGGACACGTGAGCTCGTGCCGTCTGCTCTGTGCAGTTCATTCGCGCCGCGACATCGCGAGGGGAGAGCCCGTCAACGATTCGCAGCCGCACCGCGTGCCGGCGCTTGGCGGACAGATCACTGAGTGCGTCGTTGACGATGGTCTTCAGCGAATCGAGATCGGTGACCCTCTTCAGTTCGTCGCCTGCGGCATGGTCAAACACCGGCACCGACCAGCCCAGACGGGTCAGCGCCCGGTGCTCGATTGCCCCAGAGCGGTAATAGTCAGCCAGCCGGTGACGAGCGATGCCAAACACCCACGCCTCGGTCGCGGCGGGCCCAACCGCCGTGCAGCGCACCCAACCCTCAAACCCGACCGCCCAGCACTCCGACCACACCTCCGCCACCGCGTCTGGATCATGCATCCGCCGCGCGATGTAGACCAGCAGACGTTCGGCCACGCGACCGTAGAGTTCCTCGAACGCCGCTTTGGATCGATCCCGCTGCGCTGCGTCTCTCATCGACCATTAGTCGCACGAGCCGGACGCGATGTGACACAGGACAGCCGAGAGCGCCGGCTTCCGCCAGATCAAACCTTAGATCCTCGATTTCAGCTGCGTCCGTATGGGCAAACCTGCCCGCACCGGGACGATTCCGTCCCCGAGCCAATCCGACGCATCAACGCTCAACCGAGCGCCGACCATTCTGCCGGATTGTCGCCGGTGGAGCCGTGGCTCGGCGCCGGGTTAGGCTGGGGCTGACTGTGGTGCATTGGAGGGGTTGAGCTCGGCGCGGACCTTGTGCAGCCCGAGGCGTATCCGACCCTTGACGGTCTCGGTTGGTATCTGCAGGCGGCCGGCGATCTCGGTATGAGACAGCCCGCCGAAGCGGTCCAGCGCGATCGCTTCCCGCTGGGCCAGGGGAGCACAGGAGTAAGGCCCGAATCCGGTTACCTGCGTCGTGTTCTGCGGCATCCTCA
>JALYZB010000268.1 GCA_030945945.1 Actinomycetota bacterium
AACCTGATCGCCTCCACCAAGACCAACACCGGGCTCAAGATCTACGCCCGCCTCGACCACGGCAGCTACGAACGAGGGATCGAAGTGACCGACGACCAACTCGCCGCCGTGAACATCACCAGACACATGTTCCATGGCGACTGGAACTACACCGTGATCCCCTCACACGCTCAGTCATGAGCCCTAAGCGGTCGCTCGACCGGTCAGCTATGGCCGCGTCGACGTGCTCGGCTATCCGTTCGAAGGGGTGACCGCCCCGGTCCCGGTCCGGAAGGCGCGCGCGTCGTTGGCTGCGCTCGTGGCACCCATCGCAAAACGTCGCCGTCCGCCTCTAAGCTGCCCGCCGTGAGAAGGTGGGCGCGATATGTGAGGGGCGGGGCGCCAGCGAGGGTGCGATCGGCTTCGCCCCGAGCGCCGGCCTCGCCGTACCTGACGCGAGAGACACTTGTGCTCCGGCGCCGGCTGGCTCGTCGCCGGCGGCGGTTTCGCCGGCTCGTGGTCGTGGCACTCGTGATCGCGTCGGGCGTCGCGATCACGTTTTTCGTCGCCGGCGTGGGCGGCTCGGCGTCGAGACGAACGGTTGGCCGGGCCGCGGCGATCGCCGCGCGGCTCAGGTCGCCCAAGCCCGTGCTCTTGCCGCGGGGCGGCCGCAGACTCTTTCCCGGTCACCGCATCGTCGCCTACTACGGGATCGCTGGTACCTCGAATGTCCTCGGGCGAACCCTCGACCCTGAGGCTGACGCCGCCGGCGTTGAGCGCGCGGCCCGTGCGTTCGCCCGGTTCGGCCGCCCGGTCCGGCCCGCTTTTGAGCTGGTCACGACGATCGCGTCGCCGGAGCCGGGGCCTGACGGCACCTACAGCTCGCCGATTGCCACCGCGACGCTTGACCGCTACGTCGCCGCGGCGCACCGGCACAAGCTTCTTCTCATCCTGGACTTTCAGCCCGGGCGTGGCCAGTTTCTGCCCGAGGTCCGCCGCTACGAGCGCCTTCTTCTCAACCCGGGGGTCGGGGTGGCCCTAGACCCCGAATGGAAGCTCACTGCGTCGGAGGTTCCCAACCAGGTCATCGGGACGGCGTCCGCTGACGCCATCAACGCGGTTTCTGCCTACCTCTCGCGGCTCGTCATCGTCCACCATCTACCACAGAAGCTGTTCATCGTCCACGAGTTCCAGCTCCGCGAGCTGCCGGACCGCGGGAACATCCGCATCCGGCGCGGGCTCGGCACAGTCCTGCAGATGGACGGCCTCGGGCCGGTCTCAACAAAACTCGCCTCCTATCGGCAGGTCATGGCGGGCGCCCGAGCGTTTCATCCAGGGTTCAAAGTGTTCCTGCGACCCTCGGATGACCCGATGAAGATGACCCCCGCGCAGGTCATGGCCCTCCATCCCCAGCCCGACTACGTGAGCTACCAATGAACGAGTCGCGCGGGTAGCGCCGCGCTTGCTTCAGGCGGGTGCGGAAGTCGCGGCCGGGCCGCTGGGTGTCGCGGCGGGGGTTGCGATCGCGGTCCGGTGTCGTCCAAGCGCCTTGGCTTGGTAGAGCGCTTGGTCGGCGCGGTGAAGGACCTGCTCGGGGGTTTCGCCGGGTCGGGCAGCGGCGACCCCGGCGCTGAGGGTCACGACCCCGTGCGGAGGGTTGAGAGCATGGGGCAGGGCCTGGCCGCGTAGCTTCATGCGATGGCGTTCGGCGAGCGCGTGGCCGGCATCGAGGGCTTGGTCTCGGAGCAAGAGCAGCAGTTCCTCGCCGCCGTAGCGGTAGGCGCGGTCGCTAGCCCGCATGTTCTCGTTGATCATGTCCGCGACTCGGGCCAGTACGAGGTCGCCGGCCTGGTGTCCGTGGTCGTCGTTGTATTGCTTGAAGTGATCAAGGTCAATCAGGACCAGGCAGTAGCCCTGGCCGTAGCGTTTGGCTTGCGCGTCGAGGTCGGCGAAGTCCTCGCGCAAACGCAGTCGATTGGCCAGGCCGGTGAGGGCGTCGGTGCGCGACTGCTGGCGCAGGAGCGTGTTCGTCTCTTGTAGCTCCCGCTCGCGAGCGTGTAGCTGCCCCACCAGGGCGGCGTGGCGGCGGCCCAAGACCAGAATGGGACCGATCAGGGTTACCCCAACAAGCGATACGCCGAGACTGAGCGCGATTTCGGGGGCGCAGCGACGGGCGTCCGGCGTGCCCGAGGTGATCCGGCGGAAATTCAGCAAACCTGTTTCCCCTTTCAGCAGCCGGGCGGTCCGCGAAACATCCTGGTCTCGCCAACCCGCCTCGCGACCGGAGCGCCTCTGATCAATAGAGCCCCAGCTGGGCCGTCTGGCAGAGATCACCAGACGGCCCAGTGGTCTCCCATGACTCTTGCGCCCTTATATGAGCTAACGCGGCCGGGACCCAAACGGAGCGCTGATTCACAATCGACTAACAGGAATGATCCGCATGCGGACGTGCACCGTGGCGCTCGTCGCATGTCGCCTGTGTTCATCTGCGAGCGGATCTCCGCCGACCAGCACGACCCCACGACCTTAGACGGAGCGAGCTCAAGGATCTGGGATCTCTGAGGGCTTCGTACGAGAAGGCAAACCGCTCAACATGCCCACACCGACCTTGTCGGCAAAGACTGAGCAGAGCTTGAATCTGCCAGCTCGAGGTGGCGAGATGCGCATTTGGCGACGAGGAGGGAACACATCGGCGATGATTCCCGCCTTGCTCTCGTATCCCCGCTGGCATGCGGCGAAGAGACCTCAGCGGCTTCTGGGTCTGGCGGCGAGCGGCAGTCACGGCGAGAGTGCCGCCTTGGCGACGATGCAGGTGTGTTGCCAGGAGCCTGTTCGTTTCTGCTCGAGCGGCGAAAGGGGAACGCAGTGGTGGCGGTGTCGATCGCTGCCAGCTAGCTGTAGTTCCTGAGGACGTTGTTCATCCGGGCCTCCTTGGAGGCTGGGTGGTGTCAAAGCCCCCAGTCCCAAGGAGGACACCGGATGAGATTGCACGGTAACGCCAGGCTCAGCGTCAAAGGTCTCGAGCTGCTGGTCGATCGGGTTGAGCATGCGGGGTGGTCGCTGAGGTTGGCCGCCGAGGCGGCCGGGATCAGTGACCGCACCGCGCGCAAGTGGCTGGCCCGCTACCGAAACGAGGGCGCGAAGGGTTCCTGGATCGTTCCTCGGCGCCAGTGACCGTCGCCAAGCGGACCAACGAACGGCGCGTCGAGGTGATCGCCGCGCTACGCAGGCTACGGCTGACCGGCCTGGAGATCGCGGAGTGTCTGCAGATGCCGCACTCCACCGTATCTGGGATCCTGACCCGGGTCGGGATGGGCAAGCTCGGCCGACTCGGCCTTGAGCCCGCTCAACGCTACGAACGTGAGCGGCCGGGAGAACTGATTTACATCGACGTCAAGAAGCTCGGGCGGATCCGACAGGGCGCCGGCAAGAGAATTACCGGCATCAAGCGCAACCCGCACCGAACCCAACGCGATGCCACGGTCATGACCGCAGCATCATCGGCTGGGAGTACGTCCACGTCGCGATCGACGACGCGACACGTCTGGCCTACGTCGAAGTCCTTCCGACGAGAAAGCCACCACCGCGATCGGGTTCCTACGCCGGGCCGTCAAGCACTACGCGACCTACGGCATCACAACCGAGCGACTGATCACCGATAACGGCGCCGCCTATCGCTCAACGATCCACGCGATCGCATGCCGGACCCTCGGGATCCGTCACCTCCAGACCCGCCCCTACCGACCGCAGACCAACGGCAAAGCAGAACGATTCATCCGCACGATGCTCGTCGGCTGGGCCTACGGCGCGATCTACCGCGACAGCACCGAGCGCCACGCCGCCCTCGCCGGCTGGCTGGACTTCTACAATCGCCAACGACCACACGGCGCTCTCAGCCACCGGCCCCCGCTCACTCGACCACACGAGCTCAACGGGAACAACCTCCTCGGGTCCTACACGAGAACAACGCCAGAGCATCGGTCGGGCTCGGTTTACGATCCTGGTGACGGGGCATCGACTCCGGCATGAAGATCGTCGTCACCGGCGCGACCGGCAACGTTGGAACCAGCGTGATGAGAGCGCTCGCTTCCGACGCGAACGTCCATGAGGTCATTGCCGTCGCCCGACGCGCACCCGGTCGCGCGCTGGAGGGCGCGCGGTTCATCGCCGCCGACGTCGCGCACAGCGATCTGGAGCCGATTTTCCGCGGCGCCGACGTAGTCGTGCACCTGGCCTGGCTGATTCAGCCTGGTCGCGATGAGTCGACCACGTATCGCGTCAACGTCAGGGGCAGCCGACGGGTATTCGAGGCCGTCGCGGCGACCGGGGTCCCATCGCTTGTCTATGCCTCCTCGGTGGGGGCCTACTCGCCGGGACCGAAGGACCGACTGGTCGACGAGTCCTGGCCGACCGGCGGCATCGCGACGTCGTTCTATTCGCGCCACAAGGCGGCGGTCGAGCGCGAGCTCGATCTCCTCGCCGGCGAGAACCCTGACCTGCGTGTCGTGCGACTGCGACCTGGGTTGATCTTCCAGCGGGCGGCGGCTACGGAGATCCGCCGCCTGTTCGCCGGCCCCCTGCTCCCGGGGTGGCTGCTGCGCGCAGGTCTCGCCCCCTTCTCCCCGGCCATCCCCGGTCTGCGTTTCCAGGCTGTGCACTCCGACGACGTCGGAGATGCCTACCGGCGCGCCGTGGTCTCGGATTCGCGCGGCGCGTTCAACATCGCCGCCGAGCCCGTGATCGGCGCCTCCGAGCTGGCCGCGCTGCTGCAGGCCCGGCCGCTGCGGATTCCTGCGGGGGTGGTGCGTGGTGTCGCCGCCGCCACCTTCGCGCTGCGACTGCAGCCCGCCGAGCCGGGCTGGGTGGACATGGCGCTCGGGGTGCCGCTGATGGACACCGGGCGTGCCCGGAGCGAGCTCGGATGGACTCCCCGGGTCCCCGCCACCGAGGCGCTCTCCGAACTCGTGGCCGGAATGCGGGACGGGGCCGACGATCAGACCCCACCGCTGGCGCGCAGAACCAGCGGGCCGTTTCGGATCCGCGAGTTCCTCACCGGGCTAGGCCGGCGCCCCTGAGTGCTGCGGGGAATCCGCGGTTAGCGACGCCCTCAGTGGGTAGCGCCTGAGATATGAAAGCCCTCACTTGGCAGGGAGTCAGCGACGTCCGCGTCGATGAGGTTCCCGACCCGCATCGTCGAGGAGGTCGGACCGGCGGTGACCGAACTGGCCGTCGGCGATCGCGTGGTGGTTCCGTTCAACGTCTGCTGCGGGAACTGCTGGATGTGCGGCCATGGCCTGCATTCCCAGTGCGAGACCAGCAGGTGCACGAGTACGGCACCGGCGCGTCCCTGTTCGGTTACACCAAGCTCTACGGTCAGGTGCCCGGCGGGCAGGCCGAGTTCCTGCGCGTCCCGTTTGGCAACTTCCTGCCGATCAAGGTACCCGAGGGTCCGCCCGACGATCGCTTCGTATTCCTCTCGGACGTGCTGCCGACCGCGTGGCAGGGGGTTGAGTATGCAGACGTGCCCGACGGTGGCTCCCTGGTCGTGCTCGGCCTGGGGCCGATCGGGGACATGGCGGCCCGGATCGCCACGCATCGCGGACATCGGGTGATCGGCGTGGACCTCGTGCCCGAGCGGTTGGAGCGTGTCCGCGGTCGCGGCATCGAGGTGCTCGACCTCTCTCGGCAGGATGACCTGCCGGGTGTGATCCGCGAGATGACCGACGGCCGCGGGCCCGACTCCGTCATCGACGCCGTCGGGATGGAGGCGCACGGCTCGCCGGTCGCCGGTGTGGCGCACAAGATCGCCGGGATGCTTCCTGACGCGGTTGCCCAGCCGCTAATGGAGAAGTTGGGCGTCTCCAAGCTCGCGGCGCTGCATTCGGCGATCGAGATCGTCCGCCGGGGCGGCACGATTTCGCTCAGCGGGGTCTACGGCGGCGCAGCGGACCCGATGCCAACCCTGCAGCTGTTCGACAAGCAGATCCAGGTCCGTCAGGGACAGGCGAACGTCAGGCGGTGGGTAGATGACATCCTGCCGCTGCTCACCGACGAGGATCCGCTCGGCGTGGACGGTTTTGCCACCCATCACCTGCCGTTGTCGGCGGCGCCCGAGGCCTATGAGCACTTCCAGAAGAAGGAAGAGGGAATGATCAAGGTCGTCTTCAATCCCTGAGCGCCAGCTGCACCTGGTCTGACAGCGAAGACGCGATCTTGCCGGGCGACGCCTCGGGGCAGATCCCTTTACAGAAAACGCCGCATACGCGACGGCCTTGGCCCGAAGCAACGCACACGGCAGGAAAGGACACACCGGACCGCCACCCACCCAGCCGACCACGCCCCCGACTACGACCAGCGAAAGCAGGGCAATTCGTGACGCACCCCTTGACGAGAAGCTCTCCATATCAGCTGTGGCCCGGCGGATCGCCGGGCCGGTCCGCCGGCGAGATGGTCGCGTTGCGCGATTGGTGGGTGCAGCCGCGATTGGGGTGCTGGCGGTGGGGTGGGGCTTCACTCGGCCTCGGCAAAACCGGCGGCATCGCAACGGTTGAACGTCGGCTGCAGCAACATCATCGATTCGGTCGCGTCGGTGAGGGGCGTCGGCGCCGGCGAGCGGATGGTGTTTGGTCGTGTGGCCGTGCCGCCGCGGCGACTGCAACGCCCAGCCTCCGCGACCGCCTTGGGCTGGCCATATTTCGACAAGGGCGGGATCGTGGTCCGAGCTGGAGGGACCGCAGTGACGGTGACAGTGCCCAGCGGCTGGCGCGATCATATGACCGTCCCTTCGTTTCGTTGACGCCGAATGAAGCGGATCTCCGGCGGACAACTGTCACGAGAGGCGAAACACACGCTTCTATCAAGTCACGCCGGCGGTCCTCGGGCGGCGACGGGCGACACGAGCTTTACCGGTCAGGCTAAGCAGTCGACGCAGAAGTCGAGAGTCAGCCCGCCGCCAGCCCGAAGGACCTACCGGTCGGGTCGGACGTCCCCGCGCAGACGACGGACCACTTTGACAGTGACAGAAGTCTTGCACCGCCGGCCGTCACCCGGACTCGAGCTCGCGCCACGGGAGGAGGTCGATCTGCTCGTGGTCGGCGGCGGCCCGGCTGGTCTGGGCGCGGCGGTATACGGCGCCTCGGAGGGTCTGGACACGCTGGTGATCGAAAGCACCGCGTTGGGTGGCCAGGCCGGCACCTCGCGACGGATCGAGAACTACCTCGGCTTTCCCACCGGGATCAGCGGCTCCGAGCTGACGACCCGCGCGATCGCTCAGGCCCGGAAATTCGCCGCGCGCACCGCGACGCCGTACCGCGCCCTCGCACTGGAGCCCGGCGACAAGCGCCACGTCGTGCGCCTGGACGACGACCACTGCGTCACCGCGCGAGCCGTGCTGCTGGCCACCGGTGCTGAATACCGCCGCCTGCCCATCGCCGATCTCCAGGACTATGAGGGCAGCAGCATCTTCTATGCCGCCGGACCACCGGAAGCTCGTCTCTGCGGAGGCATGCGCGTCGGTGTCGTCGGCGGCGGCAACTCAGCGGCTCAAGCCGCAGTCTGGCTCGCCCGAGGTGGAGCCCTAGTGAAGCTGCTGCACCGTCGCGCGAACCTGAGAGAGACGATGTCGGACTACCTAATCCAGGAACTCGAGCGGTACGGCGTCGCGGTCCGCGATCGCAGCGAGATCGCACAGGTGCACGGGGCGGATGGCCAGGTTGACGCCGTCACCTTGCGCGACGGCGAGCGTATCGGCCTGTCGTTCCTGTTTCTCTTCCTGGGCGCCCGGCCGTGCACCGAGTGGCTCGGCGACATCGTCGCGCGCGACGAACACGGCTTCGTGCTCACCGGCCCGAGCGCCGGCGCAGAAGGATTACTAGAGACGAGCGTGCCTGGCGTCTGTGCCGCTGGCGATGTCCGCGCGGGCTCGATCAAACGCTGCGCCACTTCCGTGGGCGAGGGCGCGATGGTCGTCCGCTTCGTGCACGAGCGCATGTCGGGTGTACCAGCATGAGGCCTGATGGGAAAGGCTCGCGGGCGCCCGAACCAACGCGATGGGTGGGAGAGGCCCATGGGGGGTTATGGCCGGTTCCACGGGGCTTACGCGAACCAGCCAGCCCCCGCGTAGCTTGAGGCCTCGTTGCCGGAGGCGGCTGATTCACGGTCCGGCTCGAAGACCGACGGCACCCGGATGGTCGCTGCCTTGCCGCAAGGCAGCTGGCCGGGCCACGCGTTAATCGCAAGCGGGTGCAGCGTCTGAAGCGTGAGCATCGGCTGCTGCAGGCCAAGCGCTCTGAAGCTCGCCGCAGTGCCCCGGCTCCTTCGAGGTCACCCGCCCCAATGAACCGATGCTTTCGGCCGTGGCGACGGTGACAGAGGGGCCGACGTATCGTTGATGGCTTGCGCGTCCTGGTTGTGAACGCAGGCTCGAGTTCGCTGAAATTGCGCCTTCTCGATGATCAGTATGCGGTTCTCGCGAGCCACGACCTGGAGATGCCCGATGGCCGTGTCGATCGAGCGGCTATGGTCGACGCGCTGGACGGCCTGCCGGTGGCCGATGCGGTCGGCCACCGCGTCGTGCATGGGGGATCGTGGTACCGAGGGGCCGTGCAGATCGATGCCGATGTCGAGGCGCGGATCGGCGCGCTGCGGTCCCTGGCGCCGCTGCATCAGGACCGGGCGCTGGTTGGCATCGAGCTGATCCGGTCTGTCTATCCAGATCTCCCGGCGGTGGCATGTTTCGATACCGCGTTTCACGCCGGCTTACCGGCCAGCGCCGCGGCATACGCCTTGCCCGCAGATTGGGTCAAGCAACATGGCCTTCGTCGATTTGGCTTTCACGGCCTGTCTCACGCGCACGTCGCTCGAACCGTGGCGGAGCTGACCGGCCGACGGGACATGAGAATTGTGTCCTGCCATCTGGGAGCCGGCGCGTCGCTGGCCGCGATCCGCGGCGGGCGCTCGGTCGACACGACGATGGGCTTCACGCCGCTGGACGGGCTCGTGATGGCGACGCGCTCGGGCTCGGTGGATCCTGGTCTGCTGCTCTGGCTGCTGCGCGAAGCTGGTGTCTCGATCGAGGACCTCAACTCGGGCCTGGAGCACCGCTCGGGGCTCCTCGGGCTTTCCGGCACGCCGGACATGCGGGTGCTGCTCGCGCGTGATGACGACACGGCCCGGACTGCGCTCGACGTCTACATCCACCGGCTGAGGGGGGCGATCGCGTCGATGGCGGCGGCCATGAACGGGCTCGACGTGCTCACGTTCACGGGCGGTGTGGGAGAGCGGGCCGCCCCGGTACGCGCGGCGGCGGCAGCGGGACTCGGCTTCCTCGGCGTCACACTCGACGAGGCCCGCAATGCGCACGCGCGTGCCGACACTGGGATCGCAGGAGCCCACTCGGCGGTGAATGTGTTCGTGATCGAGGCCCGTGAGGATGCCGAGATCGCCCGCCAGGTTCAGGACCTGCTGACCTAGGGGCTCCGCGGCAACGCGGTGCGAGCCGCACGGACCGCGGTGGCATCCCGCCTGAACCGGGCCGCGCGCCGGCGAACGTGCCGCTCGTGAGGCCCGCTCGGGTCGGTTTTTCGGTGCGGGGGCGGGACTGCGCCTTGTAGAAGCGGGCCTTGACGACCTCGGCAAGGCAGGCAGCGATCATGCCGCCGGGCGAGAACCTCAGCGTCGACGCGATCGGTCGGGATCGCAAGTTGCCCCACGTCGTAGAGCAGGTTGTTGAGCAGGATCTGCGATGAGAGCATCGGCAGGAAGGAGAGGAACAGCGAGGCGCCGGCGGCCGAGAACCTGTTTCCGAAATTCGACGCGGTCGCCATCAGGACGTACTTCATGGTGTTGGCAAGATCCGCCGCCCCTCCATGACGCCGTCTGCCAGCACCCCAAGGTCCATATCGAGCCGCACGATGGCTGCCGCGTCCTTGGCCACATCGGTCGCGGACTCAACGGAGATCCCGACGTCGGCAGCGTGCAGCGCGACGGCGTCGTTGACCCCGTCGCCGAGAAAGGCGACGTCGCGCCGTCTCGGCGGGCGAGCTTGATGATGCGCGACTCCTGATCGGGGCGTCGAGCTGGCGCCGGTTGACATCGAGGCGCCCGCATCGGCCTTCGGCCGATCAACGAAGCTGAGAAACCCAGCGAGCGTCAGATCGTGCTCGTCACCGTCGGTGAGATCGGTGAGCTCGCCGCCTCCTCGGGTGGCCACGGCCACGACCCGGGCTCCGTCCGCGAACAGACCGGCGAGTACTGCGGCGCTCTTCACGGCCGGCTCCAGGCAACGGGCGAGGACGGCCTCCGGGGCACCCTTGGTGACGAGCATCACCGCGCCATCGGCGGAGCGGACGAGCACCGTTGCGAGCTGGCGCTCATGATCGAAGGGACGGGCGCCGAGACGGGGTGTGCCGGCTCGTGTCGGCCAGCAGCGACCCGGCCGCCGGCGCACGCTACAGGGCCTGATCGAGGGCGTTGCCTCCGATCGGCCCGTCGGCGGTCATCTTCGCCTCGTTGCAGCCCGAGCAGCAGTGGCTGTGTCGCCTCGGTCCCGGAAGGGTCCAGTGCCCCGTGGAAGGTGATCGCCCCGTCGGTCAGCGTCCCCGTCTTGTCCGTGAAGAGAACTCGATGTTGCCGAGAGCCTCGATCGTCACCAGTCGTTTGACGAGAACCCGCTTTCGAGCCAGCGCCCGTGACCCGGGCGACAAGCTGACCGAGACGATCGCGGGCAGCAGCTGGGGAGTGATCCCGATCGCGATCGCCAGGCTGAACAGAAACGCGTCGAGCAAGGGGCGCGACAGCGCAACGTTGATCACGAAGATGGAGATCGTCAGCACGCCGGCCACCTTGACGAGGAAGCCCGAAGTCGCGCAGGTCAACCTGGAACGCGGTGTCCGCCTGACGTTCGCCCAGACCCAGGGCGATGGCCCCGAAGGCAGTGCTTGCTGCGGTGGCGTGAGCGCACCGCCTCCGCGACCCGCGCCCTGGCGCACCGCCGTACCCATGAACGCACACGACGGCAGGTCGACCGCGGAGTCGGCTGCGGCGACCGCCTGCAGTGTCTTGGCCGCTGCCATCGATTCGCCGGTGAGGACAGCCTCATCGCACTCGAGCTGGTCGGCCTCGATGATCCGAAGGTCAGCTGGCACCACGCCGCCGACCCGCAGCGCCACTACATCACCGGAACGAGCGGGCTGGCGTCTACCGCGCGTTGACCGCCGTCGCGCCAGACCAGCGCTCGTAGCGGATATCGCCATGCAGGGCGGCGACGGCATTGGCGGAGCGGTACTCGTTGACGAAGCCGAGCCCGACGCTCAGCAGCATGATCGCGCCGATAATCTACGCATCGGTCACCCCGCCTGTGAACGCCGACAGCAGGGCAGTGCCCAGGAGAAGCACCAGCAACGGGTTGCGCAACTGGCCAAGCAGGATCCCCGGCCGCAGTCACCGACCGGGAGGGCAACACGTTGGCGCCGAAGCGAGCCAGACGCGTTGTGGCTTCTGCCTCAGCCATCCCCGCCTCCATAGTCCGAGGCGGGCATACACCTCCTTCACGGACCGGCTTCCTGCATCCGCGAGCGTCAGCGAGGCCGCCCCGGCGGGGTCGGTGGTCACGTGCTCGTCCGGCTTGAGACGGCGGTCTCAGGCCGGCCTGC
>JALYZB010000281.1 GCA_030945945.1 Actinomycetota bacterium
TCCATGTCGCGCACGATGCCGCGGAAGTCCGCGGTGGCCAGGGACTGAAAGACGATCGCGGCGCTGCCGCGGGTGGTGATCTCGAGGCGCGTTTCGAGCGTGACGTATGCGGTCGAGATCGCGAACAACCGGTCGGGCGCGGGCACCGCGAGCTTGCGCCTGCCGGTCAGGACGTCGAGCAGGCCCACGAGAAGCTAAGCGGTGCCCTGCAGCTGGGCCTCGAGGCGGCTGAGCGCCTCCAGCCGGGCCTCGAGCGGAGGGTGGGTCGAGAACAGGGTCGCGATCGTCTGCTTGGCGCGGGGCGGGAAGATGTAGAAGGCCGCCAGCTCGCCGTTGGCGGCGCGCATGTCGCGCTGGGGGATCTGGTCCATCGTGCCGCTGATCTTCAGCAGCGCCGAGGAGAGCGCGCTCGGGCGGCCGGTGATGATCGCCGAGCCGCGGTCGGCGGCGAATTCGCGGTAGCGGCTGAGGGTCTGTAGCAGCACGAAGGAGACCATGTAGACCACCGCGGAGGCGAGCACGACGACGATCACCCCGGGCCCGTTGTCGTCGCGATCGTCAAAGCCGGCGCCGAACCAGAGGCCCATCTGAACAATGAAGGAGGCGATCGAGGCAAAGAAGCTCGCCACGGTCATCAGCAGCACGTCCCGGTTCTGCACGTGGGTCAGCTCGTGGGCGAGGACGCCCTCCAGCTCAGCCGGAGTGAGCAGCGCCAGAAGCCCGGTCGTCGCGCACACCGTCGCCTGGGTGGGGGAACGGCCGATCGCGAACGCATTGGGCATCGGAGTGTCGGCGATCGCCACGCGAGGCTTGGGGAGATCGGCCGAGATGCACAACCGCTCGATCGTCGCGTGCAGACCGGGAGCCTGGTCGGGGGTCACCTCGCGGGCGCCCATCGAGTACAGCGCGATCTTGTCCGAGGTGAAGTACTGAACCAGGAACAGCACCGCGGCGATCACGGCCACGGTGATCGCGCCGGCGCCCGCGGCGATCAGGACGGCGATCAGGACGGCGTAGACGAAACCGAGCAGGAGCAGGGTGAGCAGCATTCTGGCCTGCAGGCCGGTGTCTCGTCCAAAGGTGCGCGGGGCCGCCATGAGTCGCCTTCAGATGTTGCCAGACCGATTAAGGAAACCGCAAAGCCTGCCGATGAAGGTGTGCGGCACCGGTACTGCTACCCGCGGTGCGGGGGTCGGTTCGAAATCCCGTTCGGACCTCTCATCGGACTCGTTTGCCCCCCGGGTCCAGGGCCCGGTGCAGCCATCGGAGGCTGACCGCCTGCAGCTCCTCGTCATGCTGGACCGAGCGGTGATGGCCGCCCGGCACTTCGATCAGCCGGCTGCCGGGAGCGTGCGCGACCGCGGACAGCTCGCGCGAGTGCTCGACCGGAACCTGCTCATCACCCCGCGCGTGGAGCAACAGCAGCGGCACCGCGAGCGCGCTCACCGCGGCCTGCAGCTCCACCGAGTCCAGCAGCTCGAGCAGCTGCTCGCGGTCCGCGCGGAAGTCGTACGCGTCGCGCTCCAGCCCGCGACGCAGCCCGCCGGCGCTCGCCGGGCAGATCGCCACCACGGCACGCGCACGGGCCGGTTGGGCGGCGAGGATGGCCAGAAAGCCGCCCATGCTTGAGCCGCGCAGCGCGAGCGGCGCCTGCGCAGCGAGCTCGCCGCGCAGCAGCTCGGCCATCGCCGCCACGTCCGTGAGCATGCGGCCGTCCAGCGCGCCCTCTGATTCACCGTGGCCGCGCTGATCAAAGACAAGTACCGCCAGTCCGGTCGCGATCGCCGCACGGGCGAAATCGTGGTGACTCTCCTTCTGGGACCCGGCGCCGTGCAGGACGAGCACCCCCGCCGCCGGGGCCGCCGCACCCGCGGGCAGCCACAGGCCGTAGGCGAGCCCGTGATGGCGCCCGGTCCGGGCCGGATGGACGGGGTCGATCGTGCGAGAGCGCCTCATCGTCTCCGCCACCCTATCTTTCTCGCCCATGGGCCCTGACGCGCCACGCCGCACCGCGACCGCCGGCTGCCCGGGGGAGCTCGACCCCGCCCGCCCGACCCCCCATCCGCTCGCCGCGGTGCTGCCGCTCGGGACCGCCGTCAACGACCGCGGTCACCTCGAGCTCGGGGGATGCGACGCCGTGGAGCTCGCCGGGGAATTCGGCACGCCGGCCTACGTCGTCGTCGAGGCGCACCTTCGCGCCCGCGCCCGGGCCTTCGTGGATGCGCTGGCCGCCCGCCACGACGACTTCGACGTCCTGTTCGCCTCCAAGGCCTTCCCGTGCACGGCCGTCTACCGGACCCTGGCGCAGGAGGGCCTGGCCTGCGACGTGGCCTCCGGCGGTGAGCTGGCGCTCGCGCTGGCCGGCGGCTTTGATCCCGCGCGCATCTACCTGCACGGCAACGCCAAGTCGGTTCGGGAGCTGCGCGAGGCCTTGACCGCGGGGGTCGGGCACATCGTGATCGACTCGCTGGATGAGATCGAGCGCCTCGAGCCGCTAGCCGCCGCGCTGCGTCCGGGGCAGGAGGTGCTCCTGCGTGTGACGCCGGGTGTCTCCGGGGACACGCACGCCAAGATCTCGACCGGCCAGGAGGATTCGAAGTTCGGGTTCTCGATCGATCAGGCGCGCACCGCGATCAGCCGGCTGCAGGCCAGCGAGTCGCTGGACCTCGTGGGTCTGCACTTCCACATCGGGTCTCAGCTGTTCGCGCTGGAGCCGCTCCGGGCCGCGGTCCGCGCGATCGCCGGTCTCGGCGACTTCCCGGTCTACAACCTCGGCGGAGGTCTGGGCGCGGCCTACCTCGCCGGTCAGGTCCCGCCCTCACCAGAGGAGTATGTGCAGGTCATCGTGTCGGCGCTGCACGAGGAGATCGGTCCCGGCCGGCGTCTGCTGCTCGAGCCCGGGCGGGCCCTGGTCGCCAACAGCACGGTGACGCTGTACACGGTGGAGACGGTCAAGCGCAACGTGTCGACCTGGGTGGCGGTCGACGGCGGGATGTCAGACAACCTGCGGCCGATGATGTACGGCGCCGCCTACGAGGCGCTGATCGCCGATCGCCCGTGTGCGCCGGACCCCGGCGAGCACTACCGGCTGGTCGGCAAGCACTGTGAATCGGGGGACGTGATCATTGACGACGTGCGTCTGCCCGACCCCGTCCCCGGAGACATCATCGTGACCCCGGCCACGGGCGCCTATGGGTACTCGATGGCCAACAACTACAACGGGGCGCTGCGCCCGCCGGTGATCTTCTGCCGCGACGGCAACGCCCAGGTTGCGGTACGCCGCGAGACCTACGCTGACCTGACCAACCGGGACGTGCGCCGATGACCGTCTTCCGGGTCGGGGTCCTGGGCCACGGCACGGTCGGGGCCGCGTTCTGCGCGACGCTGCCCACGCACGCGGCGCGGATCGAGCGCATGACCGGGCTGCGTCCCGAGCTCTCGGGCGTGCTGACGACAAGCCGCGGTTCGTTTGACGAGATCCTCGAGGGCTCGGACCTGATCGTCGAGCTGATCGGCGGCCTGGAGCCGGCGCGCGAGTACCTGCTGGCGGCGATGCGCTCGGGCCGGCATGTCGTCACCGCCAACAAGCAGCTGCTGTCCCACCATGGTGAGGAGCTGTGGGACGTCGCGCGCGAGCACGGCGTGCAGTTGCGCTTCGAGGGCGCGGTGGCCGGCGTCGTGCCGGTCATCCGCGTGCTTCAGGAGTCGCTGGCCGGGGCGCGGATCGACCGCGTCCACGGGATCGTCAACGG
>JALYZB010000189.1 GCA_030945945.1 Actinomycetota bacterium
GCGCCTGCCGGCACCCGGACTGGACGGGTCCCGACGATCTCGAGATCAAGATCGACGAGCTGCGCGAGATCACCGACTGGCGGATCCCGATCTACATCAAGGTCGGCGCCACGCGCACCTACTTCGATGTGGCCCTGGCCGTCAAGGCGGGCGCCGACGCGATCGTGCTGGACGGGATGCAGGGCGGGACCGCGGCGACCCAGGACGTGTTCATCGAGCACGTCGGGATCCCGATCCTCGCGGCGATCCCGCAGGCCGTCCAATCGCTCACCGACCTCGGGATGCACCGCCAGGTCCAGCTGATCGTCTCGGGCGGAATCCGCAACGGCGCCGACGTGGCCAAGGCGATCGCGCTTGGCGCCGACGCCGTCTCGATCGGAGTCGCGGCGATGATCGCCCTCGGCGACAACGCCCCCGAGCACCAGGCCGGCTATGAGGCGATCGGCTCCTCGGCCGGCTACTACGACGACTGGCAGGCCGGCCGCGATCCGGCCGGGATCTCGACCCAGGAGCCCGAGCTCGCCGCCCGGCTGGATCCGGTCGAGGGGGGACGCCGCCTGGCCAACTACCTGCGCACGATGACGCTCGAGGCCCAGACTCTGGCCCGGGCGTGCGGCAAGTCCCATCTGCACAACCTCGAGCCCGAGGACCTCGTCGCACTCACTATCGAGGCGGCGGCGATGGCGCGCGTCCCGCTCGCCGGGACAAGCTGGATCCCCGGCCTCACACCGGCCTAGCGCCTGGGTCCGAGCGGCGCGCCGCCGCCAGCCGCGAGGCGGTGATCGCGCCCGCGACGAGCATGACGACGCCGTAGACGCCCGGCACCGCCGCGGCGCGAGGCCCGAAGGCCTGGGCCGCGAGGGCCGCGGCGACCGCAAAGTCACGCATCCCGATGGCCAGTGCCCCCGGAACCGCCGCCGCGCTCGGCGCCGTGCGCCGGCGCCACAGTTCGCCGAGCGCTCCGGAGAGGGCCAGGAAGACGAGCGCCGCGATCAGCGCCGCACCCAGTCCGTGCGCGCCCGAGGTGCCGCTGAGGGCGGCGTAGACGAGCGCGACGACCGCGAGCGCCGCCACGCCGTCACGTTCATCGTCGACAGCGGCGATCTGCGGGCGCAGGGTCCGGATCGCGACCCCAATGATGAGCGGGGCGATGACCACCAGCGCGAAGCGGACCAACAGCCCCGCCGCTCCACCGCTGCCCGCGTGGCCCGCCTCGCCGGAGAGCACGCCAATGGCGAGCGGGCCCGCGACCGCGGCAAGGACCAGCGAGCCGGTGACCGCGCCAAGGGCGATCGTCGCGTCGGCCCCGGCGAGGGCGACGAGCCCGACCGTCGCCACCTCAGAGCTCGACAGCCCGACCGCGAGCAGCCCGTCGCGCACATCCGCATCGAAGGCCCGTCCGACCAGCCAGGCGATGGCGGCGAGCGCGACCAGCGGGCCGATCGACAGGACTACCACCGCCGCGCGGTGCTCGCGCAGGCCACGCAGCTCGCCGGCCGAGATTCCCAGCGCGGTGGCGAGCACGAGCAGCGCGAGCAGCAGGTCGGAGTGGTCGGCCAGGGTCCGCCAGGGCACGACGATGGCCAGCGCGGCGGCAGCGAGGGCCAGCGGCGTGAGGGCACGAGGAGCGGCGGCGAGGAGGCGCATGGGCAGGATCGACCGTGCGCTCGGAGCGCCGGGCCGTCCGGGGTATGGTGACGGATCTGGCACATCGAACGATGTTCGAACTGGCGATCGCGTTCCTCATCCGCCATCCCGGGTGACGCCGCGATTGTCGGCAATCGGCGCTCAGCCCGCGGGCGCGACGGCGCTGAGCGGGGAGGCGCCGGGCGTCACAGCGGGCGGGGCTGGCGCGCTCTGGGCCTCGGCGACGAACGCCGCGACGAGCGGTGAGTCGTCGTGGGAGCGGGTGATGGCCAGCAGCTCGGCGTGAGGCGCACCCGTGATTGGCCGGTAGGTCACGCCGTCGAGGGCCAGGTGCCCCACTGACGCGGGGACGAGCGAGAGCCCGATGCCGGCCGCGACGAGCCCGATGATGGTGAGCATCTCGGGCGCGGCCTGGACGATGATGGGTGTTGTCCCGGTGGCGGCGAGCCGATCGATGATCAGGTCATGAAAGCCGGGCGCCTGCTCGCGCGGAAACAGGACGAGCGGTTGTGCGGCGAGGCGGCGCAGGGGAAGGCGCCGCAGTCCGGTGAGCGGATGGGTGACCGGAACCGCGGCGATCATCCGCTCGCGCAGCACGAGCTGGGAACGCAGGCCCGCGGCGAGCTCGATCGGCGGGCGAACGAGGGCGACATCGATCACACCGTCGTTCAGCGCCCGGAGCGATTCGACGGTCGAGCGCTCGCGCAGGACGAGTTGCACCCCGGGACGCGCGGCGCGGAAGCGCTGGACCGTGGCCGGAACGGTCGAGAGCAGCGCCGAGCCGACGAAACCGACGCGCAGCACCCCGGCCTCCCCCTGCTGGAGACGACGGGCGGCGCTCACCGCGCCCTCGAGCTCGGCGAGAATCGATCGGGCGTCGGTGAGGAAGCTCCGGCCGGCCGCCGTGAGCTCGACCCGACGCCGGGTCCGGTTGAGCAATCGGAAGCCGAGCTCGTTCTCGAGCGCGGCGATCTGCTGACTGACCGGCGGCTGAGAGACGTGCAGACGAGCGGCCGCGCGCCGAAAGTGCAGCTCCTCGGCAACGGCGACGAAGTAGCGCAGCTGGCGAAGTTCCACGGGTCACCTCCTGATAGGCGGAACAGATCAATAATCACAGAATACGGATTGCACGCGATCACATGGCCGTCGTAGCGTCCGGCCCGTGTCCTGCGTGCTGACGGGCCGTAACGGCCGACGTCGTGCTCGCCGATGAGGGCCCCGCGCGGTCAGTCACTAGGTCGCTGAGGCCAGGCGGAGCGAGCCGCCACGCGGCCTCGCCCTGCAGCATTCTGAAAACAATCGATTGCGACCCGGAGGTTCCTGTGCGGGTCGCTGTCCTGATTGGTGAGGACCGGCTCTGGAAGCCATTCGCCCGGCTCACGCCAGCTCGTTGACGAAGCCTTCGCGCCAGCTCGCAAAGCGGGGCTGCCATCCGAGCTCGCGCTTGGCCTTGGCGTTGGATGCCCCTCGTACCTCGGTCATCATCACCGCCGCTGCCTCGCCGGCCAGCATGCGGCCGACCCATCGAGGCACTCGCTGCGGCTGGGGGGCTCCCAGTGCCGCCGCCGCCGGCAGCTTCTGGCCACCTTCCGCAAGCCCACCCTGTTGGTCCTGGTGTTCGTCCAACCACTGATGCTGATCCTGATGTTCCGCTACGCGTTCGGCGGCGCGATCCGGACGCCGAACGGCAGCTACGTCAACTACCTCGTTCCGGGCCTACTTGTCCTGACCGCCGTGTTCGGCTCGCTGGTGACATGCATCGGGCTCTCACAGGACCTCGCGCGCGGCATGATCGACCGCCTGCGCTCGCTGCCGATGGCACCGTCCGCCGTCCTGGTCGGACGCACGCTCTCAGACCTCGTGCGCAACATCGCGTCCTTGGCGGTGATGTTCGCGGTCGCGGTGTTGATCGGCTTTCGCCCCAATCAGCCCGTGCTGCGCGTGGCCGGCACGATGGCACTCCTGCTGGGCTTCGCTTACGTGTCCTCATGGATCTCGGCCACGGTTGCCCTGCGTGTCCGCGACCCTGAGACCGCGCAGTTGGTCGGCTTGGTCTGGGTTTTCCCACTGACCTTCGCGAGCTCGGCGTTCGTGCCAACCCGCAGCATGCCCGGGGCGCTGGGCACGTTCGCCCAGGTCAACCCGATCACGCTCTGTGCCAACGCCGTACGGGCACTGACCATCGGCGGCGACGCCACCGTCGCGCTGCTCGGCGCCGCTGCCTGGTTCGCCGGCCTGATGTTGATCTTCGTTCCGCTCGCCGTCGGGCGGTACCGTGCTCTCCAGTAGTCACCCACGAGCTTTGGTGTCACAAGCGCGAACTCACACCGTGCCCGCCGCCACGGATTCCTGGCCGTTCTCGGCCGGGTTCACGGTTCTTCCGGCGGGCACTCCGCGGGTCAACACGAGCAGTGGGCAGCGCGCGGTGCGTGCCAGTCTCTGTGAGGTGCTTCCGTGGATAAGCCGCCCGAGCGGTCCGTAACTTCGGGAGCCGACGACCAGGAGATCGAGCGAGGCGCTGTAGAGCGCGAGCTCTTCGGCGACGATTCCGTACGCCGCGTGCGGCTCGACTCCGCCGAGCGCCGCGATCTCAGCGCGGGCCTGTTCGACGTAGTCCGGAATCGCCTCGACAAGCGTGCCGGCACCCGAAACGAAGAAACGGGCCGGGATTGAGACCGCCTTGAACGCCGACAGCTTGGACCCCCGCTCCCGCGCGAGCTCCCGGGCGAGCGCGAGCGCGCGCTTGCTCTCGGGTGAGCCGTCGTACCCGACGCCAATCTCCCGCTGAACGGTTGGCTGGTTTGCGTAGTCGGCGGGCGCGATTGCCACCGCGCAGGGTGCACCGTTGAGTTCTGCGCGAGTGTCGTCTCCGACGAACACACGCCCGATCAGCCCGCGTCGGCAGGAGCCGACAACGAGCAGGTCGGCGTGCTGGCGCTCGGCGAGCTCATGCAAACCCCGGCCGACTGATGACGAGGCCACCGAGAGCCGCCCCGCTTCGGCGCCCAGCTCGTTGCGGGCCACCTCCAACAGGCCGAGCGAGCGCTCCCGCTCGGCGTCCGCCAAGGCCACGCGTGTGCCACGCGCAAATCCTGGGTCGCCGAGGTGCACGTGGGCGACTGCGAGCTCACCTCCCCCGGACACGAGATCCCTGGCGAGCGCGATCGCGTCGCGGCCGCCCTGCTCTCCATCAACACCGGCAATCACATTGGTGAACACGTGATTCTCCTCGCTGGGCGCGCGCTAGCCGGCTGACGCCGGGGCGCTGGTTCGGGTGCCGTGGCCGGCGGGCTCGGTGCGGATTGCCGACGGCCCGACGGTCAGGACAAGCAGGGCGACGAGGGGGGTGACGATGCTCCACCATGTGGCGGCTGCGAAAGGCAGGGCGCCCACGAGAAGCAGGAGCAGCTTGAGGCGATGCGAGCGGTGAGTGGCGAGGAGCGCTGTCCAGATCGCAAGTGCGCCGAGAATGCCGAGGACACCGGCGGCCTTGCGGAGGGCATCGCCGCCCAGGAAGAGGTAGTAGGCGCCGAGCGCTGCCGTGAGGCCGGTCAGCCAATGGTGCTGATTGACCGCGTGAGAGAGTTCGCCGCGGGTGCTCGCGCCGATGACGAGGGCCGCCGCGCCGAGCAACAGCGCTCCGGGTAGGTACCACAGCCGTCCGATGGTGCCTGGAGCAGATTCTCAAGCGCCGCACCGAGGCTGACGTACATCTCCCGACGTAGCGGGTCCACGGCGCCAATGTTGCGC
>JALYZB010000290.1 GCA_030945945.1 Actinomycetota bacterium
GCGCAGCTCGGCGTTCGCGGCCCATTGCCGCTCCGCGGCGGATGCGCTCACATCGCCTCCAGCACCGCGGCGAGCTGCTCCAGCGACGCGATCGAGTTGCCGGCCAGCAGCCGGTCGGTGTGGGGCACGGCGGCACGCATGCCGCGGGTCAGCGGCGCATAGTCGGGGTGAGCGGCGAGCGGATTGAGCCACACGAGGCGGTGCGCGGCGCGGCGCAGCCGGGCCATCTCGGCCGCGAGCTGCTCGGGGTCGCCGCGGTCCCAGCCGTCGGAGAGGATCACCACCACGGACCCGCGACCGACGCGGCGCCCGTGGACGCGGTTGAGCTCGGACAGCGCGTCACCGATCCGAGTGCCGCCGGAGAAGTCCGTGACCGCCGCCGCCGCCCGCTCAAGCGCGCGGTCGTGGTCACGGCCGGTGAGTTCGAAGGTGATCCGAGTCAGTCGGGTGCCGAAGGCAAACGCCTCGACGCGGCGGCGTGCCGCGACCGAGGCCTGCATGTACTGCAGCAGCATCCGCGCGTAGGGCGCCATCGATCCCGACACGTCGCAGACCAGGACGACCTGCCGTGGGCGGGTGCTCGGACCACGCCAGCGGCGGAGAATCGGCTCGCCTCCGGTTCGCAGGGAGGCGCGCACGGTCCCGCGCAAATCGGGGCTATGCTCGCGCCGGCGTGAGGGTCGCGTCCGGCGGGAGACCCGCCGCGGGTGCCGCCGCGCCAGGCGCGCGATCAGCTCACGCGCGGCGACCGTCTCGGCCGGGGTGTAGCGGGCGAAGTCCTTCTCGCGCAACAACTCAACGGTGCTCCATGCCGCCGGCACCGGCTCCGCGCCCGGGTCGGCGGCCGCGCCACCGGCATCGGGCATGCCCATGCTCGGCAGAGCCGAGCGCTCGATCGCTCCCAGCTCCGACAGCGGGTCGTCCCCGCTGGGAGGGCGCCCATCGCCGAACACGGCGACGAAGGCGAGCTCGAAGCGCTCGAGATCGGCTCGGTTGGCGCACAGCACCGCGCGCAGCGCCAGTCGTGCATCCTCCCGCGAGGCGGCATCGATCGCGTCCAGGGCCCGGTGCGCATGAATCAGCTCTCCCACGCCGACCCGCGAGCCCTGAGCGCGCAGGGCGCCGGTCAGGTCACCGAGCCGGGTCGTGACCGTGGCCGCCGCCGTGGCGAGCGCCCCGTCAGACACCCTCCAGCACCCCTCGCTCGCGGACCCGCAGGAGGTCCTCGTGGACCTTGAGCGCCACCCCGAGCGTGTCATCGAGGCTCGTCCCGTCCCCGAGGGCGAGCAGCGCCCGGGCCCAGATGATGGTCTCCCCCACCCCGGGCAGCTTGTAGAGGTCGCCCTGCTCGCGTAGCTTGCCGACCGCCTCGACCACCCGCGTGGCGATCCGCTCGGGGACCTCGGGGAGCCGGGCGTGCAGGATCGCTCGCTCGCGTTCAGCGGTCGGATAGTCGATCCAGTGATATAGGCAGCGGCGCTTGAGCGCGTCATGCAGCTCACGTGTCCGGTTGGAGGTGAGGATCACGACCGGACGCCGGCGGGCCGTGATCGTGCCCAGCTCCGGAACGGTCACCGCGAAATCCGAGAGGAACTCGAGCAGGAAGGCCTCGAACGCGTCATCGGCGCGATCGATCTCATCGATCAGCAGGACGACCGGGTCGGACGGGTCGGCCTCCAGCGCCTCCAACAGCGGGCGGCGCAGTAGGAAGCGGCGATCGAACAGTTCGCCCTCGTCCACCCCGCCCTCGGCCGCGCGCAGCGCGAGCAGCTGCCTGGCGTAGTCCCAGTCATAGACGGCGTGGTGGACGTCGATCCCCTCGTGGCACTGCAGGCGGATCAGCCGGGCGCCGAGCGCAGCCGACAGGGCGCGAGCCACCTCGGTCTTGCCGACCCCGGCCTCGCCTTCAAGCAGCAGCGGAGACTGCAGGACGACGGCGAGATGGACGGCGAGGGCCAGTGGTCGATCAGCCAGATACCCCTGAGTGGCGAGAGCCGCGCCCGCGGACTTGACCGAGTTGATCTCCGTGGGCGCCGGCGTCGCCGCATCGTTGGGCGGCATCACGTCTGGCACAACATCAACGACTACCCGGCGGCCCGCTCCAGCGCCCGGCGGCACATCACGCGCGCCAGGTGACGCTTGTAGTCGGCGCTGGCGTTGAGGTCGGCGGGAGGGTTGGTCTCATCCGCCGCCAGCTCGGCCGCACGGGCGATGTTCTCGGGTGTCAGCTCCTGACCCCGCAGGGCGTCTTCGACCGCGGTCGCGCGCAGCGGGACCGATCCCATGTTGGTCAGCCCGACCCGCACGTCCTCGCAGCTCTGGCCTGACCGCTTGACCACCGCGCACACCGCGACCATTGCCCAGTCCTCGCTGCGGCGGTTGAACTTCTGATAGCCGTGGCCATAGCCCTCGAGCACGGGCACGCGGATCTCGGTCAGCACCTCCTCAGCGCCGACGGCGGTGGTCAGGTAATCCTGGAACAGGTCCGCGGCGGCCACGGTGCGCTGACCGCCGGGGCCGTTGAGGGTGACCTCCGCCCCGGTGATGAGCATCGCCGCGGGCAGATCGGAGGCCGAGTCGCCGTGGGCCAGCGAGCCGCCGATCGTGCCGCGGTTGCGCACCTGGGGATCGGCGATCGTTGCCGCCACCGTGGAGATCACTCCGAGCTCGGGCGAATGCTCCAGGACGGCGTGCGGGGTCATCGCGCCGATGCGCCAATTGCCATTCTGACGCTGGACGCTGTGCAGCCCCGGCACCTTGCGCAGGTCGACCAGCAGCGACGGCGCCGCCAGGCGGAGCTTCATCAACGGGATCAGCGAGTGCCCGCCGGCCAACAGCTTGGCGTCCTCGCCGTTCTCCTGCAGCTCCCGGATCACCTCCTCCAGGGACTCGGGCGCGCGGTACTCGAACGCGGCGGGAATCATGCCGCACCTCCCTTGCCTTCGGCGATTGCCTGCCAGACCCGCATCGGGCTGAGTGGCATGTTGATGAATTCGACGCCGAGCGGGCGCAGGGCGTCGAGCACGGCGCTGGTGACCGCTGCCGAGGCGGCGATCGTGCCCGCCTCGCCGACGCCCTTGACCCCGAGCGAGTTGACCGGCGAGGGCGTCTCGGTGCGGTCGAGCTCGAAGCTCGGCAGCTCGGCCGCGGTGGCCAGCGCGTAGTCGACGAAGGTGCCGGTGACCAGCTGCCCCTCGTCGTCGTAGTGAATG
>JALYZB010000329.1 GCA_030945945.1 Actinomycetota bacterium
AGCGGCCTGCCCGTCGGGGCCGACCTCGAGTACGCCGACGAGCTCACGCTCGGCCGCGCGTTCGCCGGCCGCCGGTCGGTGTAGGCGGCGCGGAGCGCCCCGAGCTCCGGCGTCTCGTACCCTTCTCGCCGTGTCTGAGACTGTGGTCATGAAGTTCGGCGGCACCTCGGTGGCCACCGCGGAGCGGATCAAGCACGCCGCCCGGCGGATCGTCGCCCAGCGTGATTCCGGCAAGCGCGTCGTCGCCGTCCTGTCCGCGCGCGGCAAGACGACCGACGAACTGATCGCGATGGCCGAGGAGGTCTCAGCCGATCCGGACCGGCGCGAGATGGACATGCTGCTCTCCACCGGCGAGCGCATCTCCTGCGCGCTGTGCGCGATGGCGATCAACGATCTCGGTCACCGCGCGATCTCGCTCACGGGCTCGCAGGCGGGGATCGTCACCGACACCTCCCACACCAAGGCCCGCATCATCGACGTGCGCGCCGAGCGGATCTCAGAGGCGCTGGCCGACGAGTTGATCGTGCTCGTGGCCGGCTTTCAGGGCGTCTCGACCAGCCGCGATGTGACCACCCTGGGCCGCGGCGGCTCGGACACCACCGCGGTCGCGCTGGCGGCGGCGATCGGCGCCGAGGTGTGCGAGATCTACACCGATGTCGCCGGCGTGTTCAGTGCCGACCCGAGGATCGTCCCGGACGCGCGCAAGCTTCCCCAGGTCAGCTTCGAGGAGATGCTCGAGATGGCCGCCTCCGGCGCCAAGGTGCTGCAGCTGCGCTCGGTCGAGTACGCGCGGACCCACGGGGTGCGCATCCACTGCCGCTCCAGCTTCGATCCCGGCCCCGGTACCTTTGTCCTGCGAGAGGACGAGACGATGGAACATCCCCTCATCACCGCCGTCACCCATTCGACCGACGAGGCCCGGATCACGCTCGTCGGCGTCCCGGACCGTCCGGGCGCAGCGGCGGCGATCTTCACCGCACTGGCTGAGGCCAACTGCAACGTGGACACGATCATCCAAAATGAGCCGCAGACCGAGGGCAGCGACGCCGAGGTCTCGTTCACGATCGGCACCGAGGACCTGCGCGCCGCCGAGTCGGCGCTGGAGCCGGTGTCGGCTACGCTCGGGCTCAAGCGCGTGGACACCGACCGCGACATCGGCAAGGTCTCGATCGTCGGCGCCGGCATGCGGTCGCATCCTGGCGTGGCCGCCAAGGTCTTCTCGACCCTCGCCGAGGAGGGCATCAACATTGAGATGATCTCCACCTCGCCGATCAAGATCTCGTGTGTGATCCGTGCCGCGGACGTGCCCCAGGCCGTGCGCTCGCTGCACAGCGCCTTCGATCTCGGCGAGGGCGGGATCGAGGTCGAGATGGGGCCGCGATGACTAGGGTGGCAGTGGTCGGCGCCACCGGCGCCGTCGGCCGGACGATGCTCGAGCTCTTGGCTGCGCGCGAGTTCCCCGCGCAGGAGATCGTCCTGTTCGCGTCCGCACGCTCGGCGGGCACCGTGATCGACGGCCGCACCGTCCAGCTACTCGATGACGACGCCGATCTCAGCGGGTTTGATATCGCGCTGTTCTCCGCCGGCGGAGCCACCTCGATGCAGTGGGCGCGGCGCTTCGCGGCGCAGGGTGCCATCGTGATCGACAACTCCTCCGCGTTCCGCCGCGACCCCGAGATCCCGCTCGTCGTCGCCGAGGTCAACCCGCACGCGCTCGCCCGCCACCGCGGCATCATCGCCAACCCCAACTGTTCGACCATGCAGCTGATGGTCGCCCTGGCGCCGATCCACCGCGCGGTCGGGATCGAGCGGCTGGTGGTCTCCACCTACCAATCGGTGTCGGGCACTGGCCAGAAGGCGATCGGCGAGCTCGAGGCCCAGGTTCGCGCCTCGCTGGACGGTGATCCGATGCCCGACCCCGAGATCTATTCTGACTGGATCGGCTTCAACGTGATCGGCGCGGCCGGCAACTTCATCGACGGCGACGATCACACCGACGAGGAGCGCAAGATGATGTTCGAGACGCGCAAGATCCTCGAGGACGAGTCGATCCGCGTCGCGGTCACCTGCGTCCGCGTGCCGGTTCGCACCGGCCATTCCGAGGCGGTCAACCTCGAGACCCGCGACCCGCTCAGCGCTCGCCAGGCTCGCGAGCTGCTGGCCGCCGCTCCCGGCCTGATCCTGCAGGACGTCCCCTCGCCGCTGTCGGCGCAGGGTCGCGACGAGGTGTTCGTCGGGCGCCTGCGCCGCGACGAGTCACACCCGCGAGGACTGGCCATGTGGGTCGTCTCGGACAATCTGCGCAAGGGCGCGGCCACCAACGCCGTGCAGATCGCCGAGCTGCTCATCGCCGATCGCGCCAGCGCCCCGGTCTGAGCCCGATGAGCGATGAGCTCTACGGGGTGATGGCCGGCACCCCGACCAGCCGCCACTTCACCGACCAAGCCGTCGACCCGGCGCTCCTGACGCGGGTGTTCGATCATGCTCGCTTTGCCCCCTCGGGCGGCAACCGCCAGGGCTGGCGGGTGATCGTCGTCACTGACCGTGACCGGCGCCGGCGCATGCGCGAGCTCTACGAGGCGCCGTGGGATGCCTACATGAAGCAGACCGGCGGTCGTGCCGCCCTGGAGGCGGGAGAGGCCAGCGGCCTGCCTCCCGGACGCATGCGCGGATTGCGCGGCGCCGACGAGTTCGCCCACCGCTTCGACGAGGTCCCGGTCCATCTGGTGATCCTTGTCGAGCTCGCCGCGCTGGCGATCACCGACGCCGAGCTGGACCGCCCGAGCGTCGTCGCCGGCGCGTCGGTCTATCCCTTCGTGCACAACATCCTGCTCGGCCTGCGCTACGAGGGCCTCGGCGCCGCGTTCACGACCCTGCTCGTTCCCGCCGAGGGGGAGGTGAGGACCCTGCTGGCGATCCCGGACGAGTTCGCGCTCGCCGGCCACATCTCGGTCGGGCACCGTGCCCACGCCTGGCCGAGCAAGCTCAGCCGCCGGCCGGTCACGGAGTTCGTGTTCGGTGAGCAGTTCGGCGCGGCCTGGTAAGACGCGCGCCGGGCGCGCCGTCGTGCCTCAGGCGGCCGCGGTCGCGGCGACGACCGACGCCGACCAGTCGACGACCTTGGTCGGCTTGACGACGTGCTTTGACATCCCGAGCGCCTTGGGCGTCAGCCCGAGCGCCAGGCCCACGAGCTGAGGCAGGTGCAGCACCGGCATTCCGAGGTCGCGGCCGACGGCCTTGGCGGCCTGCGGCTGCTGGAGGTCGAGGTTGAGATGGCACAGCGGGCACGGCACGACCAGGCAGTCGGCGTCGGCATCGATCGCGTCCCCGAGATGGCGGCCCGCCATCTTCAGCGAGGCCTCCTTGTTCATCGTGATGATCGGAAAGCCGCAGCACTTGTAGACGCCGGCGTAGTCGATCACGGTACCCCCGAGGGCCTCGATCAGCATCTGCATGTAGCGATCGCGGGGATGATCCTCGTCGATGCCCAGACGCTCGACCGGCCGCACGATGTAGCAGCCGTAGAACGGGCCGACCTTGAGATCGGTGAGCGGGCGCACGACCTTCGCCGTCAGCGCGTCGAGCCCGAGCTCCTCGACCAGGTACCAGAGGAAGTTCTTGTTGGTCAGGCCCTTTTCATAGGTCAGGCCCTCGTCGGCGAGGTTGGCGTTGATCCGCTGGCGGTAATCGGTATTGGCGTCCAGACGCTGCTGGCACTCGGACTGCGCGCCCTGGCAGGTCGAGCAGATGTTCATCATCAGTCTGCCGTCGGTCTGCTGGGCCAGCGCGAAGGTGCGGGCGTTGAGCGTGTCGGCCAGTTCCTGGTTGTGCTCGGCGATCACACCGGCGCCGCAGCAGGCGGCACGATCGAGTGCGATCAGTTCGATGTCCAGCAGGGGGGCGACCTTGGCCATGGAGCCGTGCAGCTCCGGCGTGAACCCACGGCTCACGCAGCCCGGCCAGTATGCGACCTTCATGAAGGGCTCTCGCTTTCGCTCGAGGACGACTCGGATGCCTCTCCTGGCCCCGGGAAGGTGGGTGATTTGTCGCTTGGGCCCGACGTCTCGCCGCCCGGTCCCGGCTCTCCCGTGCCGTCCCCGCTCGGCGTGGCGGTGGCGTTGGCCTCGGTGTCGGGCTCAGAGGACGCAGCCACGTTGGGCGGCGTCTCGGGCGCGCCGTTCTCGACCGGATCGTCCTCGACGCCGCTCACGTACAGGTTCAGCTCGTCGCGCTGCTGGCGTCCCTCGATCGTCGCGTAGACCTGCTTGAGTCCCGCGAGATCGGCCTTGGGCAGCTTGTGCCCGAACAGCGCGATCTTCGGGCTCATCTTGCCGCGCATGACGCCGGTGATGACCGTGCCCAGCGAGGAGAGCAGCTCCTTGCCGGCAGCGGGGTGGAATTTGCCAAACCACGAGTTGCCGCCGTAACTGCGGGGCAGCAGCTCGGCTTCGTTGAGCAGGCCGTAGTCGCGCACAAGCGTCACGAAGGCGTCCTCGTGGCGGTGGCCGTTGTTGCGGTCCACGATCTCGTGGTCACTGCCGGCCTTTCGCCGCAGGCGCATGATCTGGCTCATCGGGTCCACCCCCTTGGGGCAGGCGTCGATGCAGTTAAAGCAGTGGGTGCAGTCGTAGATGCCGTGCTCGTCCTCGGCGAGGTCCTTGAGCCGCTCGTAGTGCTCGGCGTCGCGCGGGTCTCCCACGAAGCGATACGCCTTGGCCAGGGCGGCCGGGCCGGCGAACAGCGGGTCGATCTCCATCGAGAGACAGTCAGAGACGCAGGCGCCGCACTGGATGCAGGCCATCGTCTGGGTGACGTCGACCATGTTCTCGTGCGGCACGATGTACTCGCGCTCGGGCACCGGCTCCTTATTGATCAGGAACGGCGTGACGCGCTGGATCTTCTTCCAGTGCACCGCGTCCATGTCCACGATCAGATCCTTGATGACGGGCATGTTGCCCATCGGCTCGACCTCGATGATGTTCGCGCCGGTTCCACCACCGCTCTCGGAGGAGGGCTCGGAGTCGTTCCAGCCGGTGCCGTGCATACGGGCGGCGGCCTCCTCCAGATGCGTGTTGCAGGCCAGTCCGGGCTTGCCGTTCATCCGCACGCCGCAGGAGCCGCAGATCGCCTGTTGGCAGGAACAGCGGATCCCGACCGAGCCGTCGACCTCGTCACGGACCTTGAGGATCGCGTCGAGCACCGAGTTGCGCCCGCCGAGCTCCACCTCATGGTCGTCCCAGTAGGGAGCCTCGCCGGACTTCGGATCGAACCGCCGGATCCTCAACGTGTACGCAGGCATCGGTCTAGTACGTCCTCTCCTGGGGCTCCCACTTGGTGATCGTGACCGGCGAGTAGCTGACCTTGGGCACGTCCTCGCCGTTGACGGCGACGTCGATGTGCTTGAGCCACTGCTCGTCGTTGCGGTCCGGGAAGTCCGTGCGGAACTGCGCGCCCCGGGATTCCTTGCGTTCCTGCGCAGCGACGACGATCGCCTCGGCGCAGTCCAGCATGTAGCCGAGCTCGATCGCCCCGATGACGTCCTGGTTGAAGACTGAGCCGTGGTCGTCGATGGAGGCTTTGGGCGCCTCCTCCTTGAGTCGGCGGATGACCTCGTGGGCCTGGTTCAGGCCGTCGGCGTCACGGAACACGGCGGCGTGCTTGTTCATCGCGTCGCCCAGCTCGTCCTTGATCGACGCAACCCGGCGACCGCCCGCGGGGCGGTCCATGATCGCCCTGATCGCGGCCGCGGTCTCATCGACCCGAGTCTGCGGCGTGCTCGGCATTGGGCGGTGGTTGGCCTGCTCGGCGGCGTGCTTGCCTGAGCGGCGCCCGAAGATGAGCGTGTCCAGCAGCGAGTTGGCGCCCAGGCGGTTGCCGCCATGGACCGAGACGCAGGCGACCTCGCCGGCCGCATACAGCCCGGGGATCGTGGTCTGACCGTCGACGTCGGTCTTGACCCCGCCCATGATGTAGTGCTGGCCGGGGTGGATGTGGATCGGCTCACGGGTGATGTCGACGCCGGCGAAGTCGCGTCCAATATTCACGATCTCCCTCAGGGCCTCCAGCACGCGACGCTTGGGAACCTTGGTGATGTCCAGCGCGACGGTGCCGTCCGGGAACCCGTTTCCCTCGTTGATCTCGGTCTGCTCGGCGCGGGAGACGACGTCACGCGAGGCGAGCTCGAGCTTGTTGGGCGCGTACTTCTCCATGAACCGCTCGCCCTTGGCGTTGAACAGCTGCGCGCCCTCGCCGCGGGCGCCCTCGGTGATCAGCAGCCCGTTGCCGGCCAGTGTCGTCGGGTGGTACTGGATCATCTCCATGTCCATCAGATGCGCGCCGATCCGGTAGGCCTGGGCGATGCCGTCACCGGTGACGATCAGGCCGTTGGTGGTCGGGCGGTAGGCCTGCCCGGCCCCGCCGCAGGCGAGGATCACGGACTTGGCGTTGAACACCTCCATCTCGCCGTCGCGCAGATTGCGGCACACCGCGCCGATGCAGCGGCCGTCGTCGTCCTGCAGGAGATCGGTCGTGAACCACTCCTCGTAGCGGTCGATCTGCTCGGAGTATTTCATCAGCTGCTCGTAGAGCACGTGCAGGATCGCGTGGCCGGTGATGTCGGCCACGTAGTAGGTGCGCGCGGCGGAGGCGCCGCCGAAGGCGCGGGTACCGAGGTGTCCGGTGGCGTTGCGGTGAAAGGTCACACCGGCGTGCTCGAGCCAGAGGATCTCGTCCGGGGCCTCGCGGCACATGATCTCGATCGCGTCCTGGTCTCCGAGGTAGTCAGAGCCCTTGATCGTGTCGTAGGCGTGCGATTCCCAGCTGTCCTCCGGGTTCAGCGCCGCGTTGATGCCGCCGGCCGCGGCCACCGAATGGGACCGGACGGGATGGACCTTGGAGATGATGGCCACAGAGGCCCCGGCCTGGGCCGCGGAGAGGGCCGCCCGCTGTCCTGCGAGGCCGGCGCCGATGATCACAACATCATGAGAAGGCACAGCTCAGAATATAAGCGAGCCGGATGCTCGGCCGGTCTCCGGCGCAGCGCGGATCTGGTCAGACCGCGGCCAACCCGCCGGTCATCGGCGAACCTCGGTGGCCAGCGATCCGAAGGCCGATTGCAACGCCCGGCGCAGCTGCTCGGTGGTGACCACGCCGCGCAGGGTGCCGTCGGAGTCGACCGCGACCAGCGCGCCGAGCCGGGGAAGCGTTTCGGAGCCGAGCAGCTCGGAGATCGGCCGCTCGGCCTCTACGCGCCAGCTCTGCGCGTCGCCATCGTCCAGGACCGAGCCGATCGTCACCCAGCCCTCGCCGGCATCGTGGGAGGCCTGCGCTCGCTCCTTGACCGCGATGCCGACCACGCGCCCTCCCGCGTCGATGACCGGCAGCCATGACGCCTGGTAGCGCAGGAAGTACTGGTCGAGGGCCTCGGCGACCGGCGTCGTATCCGGGATCGCCACGGGATGCTCATCCATGATGTCGGCCACCCGCACGCCGTCGATCCGCTCGCCCAGCGCCGACTGCACGATCGCCCCGCGCGCGGACTGGCCGAGCAGGTAGGCCAGCGCCAGCAGCCACAGCCCGCTGAAGCTGCTCGCACCGAGTATCAGAAACAGCCCCACCCCGGCCAGCAGGACAGCAAATCCCTGCCCGAGCCGGGCCGCCACGCGCGTGCCGCGCGTCTTGTCGCCGGTCATCCGCCACACCGCCGAGCGGGCGATCCGCCCGCCGTCGAGCGGGAAGGCGGGGACGAGGTTGAATGCGAGCAGCAGGACGTTCATCGGCACCAGCCAGCTCAACGCCAGCAGCACCGGGGTGATCTGGATGTCGGAGGCGAGAAAGATCGCGTGGACCAGCCGGTGGGGCCCGACGATCGCCAGGTCGATCGCGAGGCCCAACAAGATCACCGCGAGCGTCGCCAGTGGGCCCGCGGCGGCGATCTTGAAATCCTCGCCCGGTGTCTGCGCATCGCGGCTCATCTCGGTGAGTCCGCCGAACAGGTACAACTCGATCCGCTTGACCTCGATTCCCTGACGCCTCGCCACCAGCGCGTGCCCGAGCTCGTGGACAATCAACGAGGCGAACAGCATCAGCACGCTGACGACCGTGGTCAGGTAGGCGAACGTATCCGAGCTGTGCAGAGTGGCCCGAAACGACCCGGAGAGGGTGAAGATGAGCACAAACAGAATAACGAACCAGCTGGCATCGACACCGATCCGGAAACCGAATACGGTCATCAGCCGCATGGACCTTGAGCGTCTGAACATGTGGCAATGGTGGCATAGCCCCAGGCGGGCGCCCGCCGGGGCCCTCGGTGGAGTGCCGTGAGCGAGCCTCTCGACGCGCTCAAGCTGCGGATGGCCGAGCAGGCCGACCTGCGCCACGCGGCCACGCTGGCCGACTGGGATCAGCAGACCCAGATGCCACGCGGCGGCAGCGAGGCGCGGGCCGAGTCGATGGCCACGCTGGAGCGGATCGCCCACCAGCTGTTCATCGACGATAAGACCGGCCGGGCGCTGGAGGGCGCCGCGGCTGAGGTCGACGACGGCGATCCCGACGGCGATGACGCTCGGCTCGTGCGGCTCGTCCGCCGCCAGTACGACAAGGCCACCCGTGTGCCGACCGAGCTGGCCGCCGATCTGGCTCGCGCCGCCTCGACCGGCCAGGAGATCTGGGTCGCGGCCCGCGAGAACGCCGACTTCGCCGCCTTTGCACCCGCGCTGGAGCGCAATATCGAGCTGACCCGCAACTACGTCGAGTGTCAGCTCTCCTCCGGGGAGTACGAGTGCGCCTATGACGTGGTGCTCGACGACTACGAGCCCGACATGAAGACGAGCACCGTGCGCAGCCTGTTCGCCGATCTGACCGGCCAGCTCGTGCCGATGCTGGACCGGCTGCGCGACGAGGGCACCGCGCCCGATGCCACGATCCTGCATGGCATCGCCCCGGTGGCGCGTCAGCGCGAGCTCGTGGCGCAGACCGTCGCCCTGATGGGCTTTGACCGCGAGCGCTGGCGGATGGACGACGCCGTGCACCCGTTCGCGACCCGGATCGGCTGCGGCGACGTGCGGGTCACCACCCGCTGGGACGAGCACTACTTCCCGGGCGGCCTGTACGGAGCGATGCACGAGGTGGGGCACGGTCTGTACGAGGCGGGAATCCCGCCGTGGCTGTCGCGCAGCCCGCTGGGCACCACGGTGTCCCTCGGCGTGCACGAGTCCCAGAGCCGCCTGTGGGAGAACATGGTCGGGCGGGGGCGCGCGTTCTGCACCGCGCTGGCTCCGCTCGTCTCTGAGTACCTCGGTGGCGACCTCGCCGGCCTGGATCCCGATGCTCTGCACCGCGCGGTCAACCGGGTGACGCCATCGTTGATCCGCGTCGAGGCCGACGAGGTCACCTACGGGCTACACATCGCCCTGCGCTTCGAACTCGAGCAACGCCTGATCGACGGAACGCTGCCGGTCCGTGATCTCCCCGAGGCATGGAACACCCGGTTTGCCGAGCTGTTCGGGATCGAGGTTCCCGACGATGCCCAGGGCGTGTTGCAGGACGTTCATTGGGCCGCGGGTCTGATCGGATATTTCCCCACCTACTCGCTCGGGAACCTGATCGCGGGGCAGCTCTGGGCCCAGGTCCACACGGACATCCCGGACCTCGACGACCGCCTCGCGGCCGGCGAGCTGGGGCCGCTGCGCGAGTGGCTGGGCGAGCACGTCCACCGCTACGGCGCGAAGTTCACCACCACCGAGCTGCTGCAGCGCGCCGGCGTGGGGGAGATGTCGGTGGCGCCGTTCGTGTCCTACCTCAAGGACAAGCTGGGCCGCGTGTACCAGCTCGAGTCCCTATAGCATCGCTGCCGCCCGGCGGCCCGCGCCGCGCGCCCATCCATCCAGTGATCGTCTGCCGACCGGAGCGCGCGCATGCCCGGGCCGGCGAGGAAGGAACGGACAGTGAGTACCTCATCGAATAATTCGCCCGTCAAGGTGGCAGTCACCGGCGCCGCAGGGCAGATCGGCTACGCGATCCTTTTTCGGATCGCCTCCGGCCAGCTGCTGGGACCCGACACCCCCGTCCATCTGTCTCTGCTGGAGATCCCGGCTGCGGTCACCGCCGCGCAGGGTACGGCCATGGAGCTCGACGACTGCGCCTTCCCTCTGTTGACCGGCGTGGACATCTACGACGACCCGGCCCAGGCCTTTGACGGGGTCAACATCGCCCTGCTGGTCGGGGCCCGGCCCCGCAGCAAGGGAATGGAGCGCGGTGACCTGCTCGAGGCCAACGGCGGCATCTTCAAGCCGCAGGGTGAGGCGCTGAACACGGGCGCTGCGTCGGACGTCAAGATCCTCGTGGTCGGCAACCCCGCCAACACCAACTGCCTGATCGCTCAGTCAAACGCGCCCGACATCCCCCGTGAGCGGTTCACGGCGATGATGCGGCTGGACCACAATCGGGCCATCGCCCAGGTCGCCCGCAAGACCGGTTCGGCGATCCGTGACGTGACCAACATGACCATCTGGGGCAACCACTCGGCTACCCAGTACCCGGACGTGACCCACGCCAAGGTCAAGGGCCAGAGCGCCGCCCAGGCGATCGGAGACCAGGCCTGGGTGGAGAGCGACTTCATCCCCACCGTGCAGAAGCGCGGAGCGGCGATCATCGAGGCCCGTGGCGCCTCGAGCGCGGCCTCGGCCGCCAACGCCGCGGTCGATCATGTTCACGATTGGGTGCTCGGAACGCCCGACGGTGACTGGGTCTCAATGGCGATCCCGTCGACCGGTGCCTACGGGGTGCAGGAGGGCATCTTCTCCGGCTACCCCTGCACCTGCTCGGGGGGCGAGTACGCGATCGTCGAGGGTCTGGACGTCGATGATTTCTCGCGCTCGCGGATTGATGCCACGGTCGGCGAATTGCGCGAGGAACGCACCGCCGTCCAGGAGCTCGGGCTGATCTAGTCAGTCACAGGCCCACCGCCGCGACTGTGCTGACA
>JALYZB010000331.1 GCA_030945945.1 Actinomycetota bacterium
TCGAGGAGTCGATCATGGCCGACCTGCAGATCCCCTATCGGGTGGTCGCGATCGCCGTCAACGACCTTGGCGATTCGGCGGTCAAGAAGTACGACGTCGAGGCGTGGCTGCCCGGGCAGGGCCGCTACCGAGAGCTGACCTCGTGCTCGAACACCACCGACTTCCAGGCCCGCCGGCTCGAGATCCGCTACCGCGCCGGCGACGGGCGCCCGGCCACCGTCAATACGCTCAACGGCACCGCCGTCGCGGTCGGCCGGACGATCATCGCGCTGCTGGAGAACGGTCAGCGTGATGACGGGTCCGTCGTGCTGCCGCCCGCGCTGGTCGGGCTCGGCGCTCCGGCCGAGCTGCCACCGGCGGTCTGAGGACCGGTAGCCCTGAGGCTCAGACCGCGCGCAGAGGACGCGGCGCGGAGTCCTCGAGCACGATCAGCGCCGCCCGCGGCGGGCCGCAGGTGGCGATTCGGGCGCGCATGCGGACACCGAACGTGTTCCAGGGCCGCACGACGCGGCGCGAGGTCTCCGGGTCCTGGCCGTCGGCGGCCTGGGCGATCGCGGCCGCGAAGCCGGTCGGCCCCTGGGCCTCGGCGTCAGCGGGCACGAGCAGCTCGGCGACCGGCTTGTTGACCGCCTCCTGCTCGGTGAGACCGAGGAAACGCTGTGCCTCCTGGGACATCGCCTGGATGAGCACCGAGGAATCAACGACGAGAAAGGCGTCACGATGGCTCGGGATCGCGTCCTCGCGGGCCTCCAGCATGAGACCGAGGCCACACGAGGGGCAGACGCGCGCGTGCGGAGGCGGGGGGCCGCCGTGCGGTGAGGGGGCAGCGCAGTTGCCACAGAACCAGAGCCACGGGACATCCTGTCCGAGGCCACCCTCAACGAGTCTTAGTGCAGGTTGCTCTCTCACCGTGATTGGCATTCGGTCTGAAACGTTCCCACTGCTCTAAACCGCTCCCGTCCCTGGGACTGTAAACGGAGCTTTGGCAACCACGAAGAAACATCCCGAAAATGATGGTCCACCCCGGCCGCGGAGGCGCCTGGACGAACGATTGATCTCAGGGCTCTGGACGAGAGCCCTGACAACGGAGAGGGGGGGATTCGAACCCCCGAACGAGGTAACCCCCGTTACGCGATTTCCAGTCGCGCCCGTTCAGCCACTCCGGCACCTCTCCAGGAGCCGCCGGACAGCCTAGCGTGACCATCCCGGGCACCGGCGGGAGCCGCGGCCATGGCCAAGCGCCGCGCGGCGAGACCAGCTAGATCTGCCAGCTGCCGTCGCGCAGCAGCGCGATCTCGGTCCCGTCACGGTGGCGACCGGTCACTGACACCGCGTCGCCGCCGATCATGAAGTCGACGTGGATCGAGCTCTGATTGACCCGCCCAAGGTCATCGGGGTCGCGGACGCCGAGCTCATACCCCTGTCCGAGCGCGATATGGCTGGCCGCGTTCTCGTCGATCAGGGTGTCGTAGAAGACGGTGTTCAACGGGCCGATGCGGCCCGCGCGGTCGACCAGGGCCACCTCGCCCAGGCGGGCGGCGCCCTCGTCGTGCTCGGCGAGGCCGCGGATCAGCTCGGCCCCGTGCTCGGCCTCCACGGCCACGACGCGCCCGCTCTCGAAACGCACCCGCAGCCCGGTGACGGTGGTTCCCGACGTGAACAGCGGCTTGGTGGCGGTCACGATTCCGTTGACCCGCTCCGGGTCGGGGGTCGTGAACACCTCCTCGGTGGGCAGGTTCGGCGCGTGCACAATGCCGTCTACGGTCTCAAAGCGCGCTGCACACCAGCGGCTCGAGGGCAGCAGCCCGACGGTCAGGTCGGTCCCGGGCCCCTCGAAGCGCAGGGTGTCGAGCCCGAGGGCGTCCAGGTCGGCGGACTTGGCGCTGAGATCATCGAGCCAGGTGTTCCAGGCGGCGATCGGATCCGGCTCATTCAACCGGCAGATGTGGGCGACGTCGCGCCACAGGCGGTCGATCGCCTCAGCGGCATCGAGCTCCGGGTGCACGAGCTGCGCCCAGGCCGGCGTCGGACACGGCACGGCCGTCCAGTTGGTCGTCCGGTCATCGATGAGCTGCATGGACTCCGGCAGGGACGGCAACGTGTCTCGGCCGAGCAGCGCGGGATCGACTCCCTCCAGGATCCGCGGCGACGCCGGACCGGTGAGGGCGATCCGGGCGCAGCGATGCTCGCCGAGCGACCGGGCGCGCGCCCCCATCCACGGTGGGACGAAGCGCAGCGTGTCGGGGTCGGCATGCAGCGCCCGCGAGCGTTTGAGGTGGGGATCGAACACGCTGAGGTCCACGAACAGCGCCCCCCGCCGGTAGGCGGATTCGGCGATCGCCCGGGCCAGCGTCTCCTTGCCGGGCTCGGATGAGATGGCCAGGATCTGACCCGGCTGCAGATTGGCACCGAACGCGACCACCAGCTCGGCCAACGCCTCCACCTGCTCGTGATGTCTGCTTTCGGGCTCGGTCACGTGCTTTTCGTCCCAGGGGTTCGTGGTTTAGCTTTGTGAAGTTTTACTGAGCAATGAGTATCCTGGGTCGAGGATGTCGCGGACGGGTCAAGGGTGCGTCTACCCGACCGCGGCAGCTCGACCCGCAGGTCGCCGAGCTCACACGCCAGCTCGCGATGGCCACGACTTGGGTGCGCGACCGAGAGCGAGCTCGCCGGCGGGAGTGGCCACGCGCAGGACGGCGACGAGATCGTCAAACCGGCCGTGGCCGGCCGAGGCCTGTCCGCTGAAGCGCGCCGCAGCGAGGCCCCGAGGCTCGCGTACTGAAACGACTGCGAAAATGGCCGAATCGACATCACGTCCACGAACAGGCCCGAGAGCATCAGCAGGTCATCGCGGCCCCAGTCGCAGGACCGGAAACGCGCGAGGTCGGTGGCCAGTTCGGACGCGAACAGGCGAAGCCAAGCTCGTCCATGGTCGCGAAGTAGCGGAACGTCGGATGGCGAGCGCACCCCCGTGCTCACTGCCGCCTGACGCTCGCAAGCTGAGCTCAGCCCGAGCGCGAGTAACGGGTCAGCGGGCCGACGACCTCGAACCCCAGGCGCCGGTAGAGCGACAGCCCGGCCCGGCTCGCGTCAAGAC
>JALYZB010000195.1 GCA_030945945.1 Actinomycetota bacterium
GGTGGACGCCGCGGCGTTGGACGGGCTCCCGAGCCCCAGCCGGCCGGCGGGCCCGTCCCCGATGTTCCTCGCACTCGGGCCGCCACCCCCAAGCGCAAGCGCAAGCGCCGCGGTTAGAGCCACCGGGCGGTGCCGGGGGATGAGCGGCTGCCGCTGAGCGGACCCTGCGGGCCGTCCGGCTGCGCCAGGGTGCCGCTGGTCGATAACCGCTTGCTCCGTACCCGAGCAGCGGCGAGTTTGTCGTGCGCTCGTACAAACGACAGCAGGAGGAGAGAGATATGGAAGCTGGCCGCTTGCCGCGCGAAGCCGACCTCGCCCCGGCGCCCGAGGTGACAGGGGGCAGATCCGCCGGCTGGACCCCCGCCGACCCCGGCCCGCTGGGCCTGGCCGCGTTTGCGGGCACGACGTTCGCGCTCAGCATGGTCAACTCCGGCCTGGTCGGCGACAAGGCCCTGGTCGGTGGCGGCCTGTTGCCCTTGATTGCGGCGCTGGCGCTGGCCTATGGGGGCGCCGCTCAGCTGATCGCCGGTATCTGGGAGTTTCGGGCCGGCAACACGTTCGGCGCGGTCGCGTTCTGCTCCTACGGAGCGTTCTGGATCTCGTTCTACTTCGTGGTCCAAGCCGCGGGATCAGTGGCCAAGACCGAGCTGTTCAGTGGTCTTGGCCTCTACCTATGGATGTGGGGCATCTTCACGACCTACATGTTCGTCGCCTCGCTGCGAACCACCGGTGCGGTCGCGCTGGTGTTCCTGCTGCTGGCGATCACGTTCATCGTTCTGGGGATCGGCAACTCGTCCCTCGCGGGGACGACGAGCGTCACCAACGGCACGATCAAGCTGGGCGGCTACCTTGGTATTGCCACCGCGTTGGCGGCTTGGTACGCGTCGTTCGCGGCGGTCATCAACTCGACCTTCGGTCGCGTACTGGCCCCGGTCTTCCCCCTGCGCCGTTGAGCAATCGATGGCTGGCCCGGTTGCGACTGGGGTACAACTAGGACAACAGAGCCGAACCGTACGGCCACCTCAGGCGCCGGCACTACCGCGCCGGCGCCTGAGCCTGGCCCAAGCAGCCGGCCCGGACGAGAGAGAAGGAGAGGCGTTAAATGGCAGATACCGCACCAACCTCGAACCGCGCGGGAGACCTCGAGCAGCAGCTCGAGGGGATGCTGGACATCGAGAGCTTCGATCCTCCCGAGGGGTTCCGCGAGCACGCCGTGCTCGGCGACCCGGCCATCTATGAGCAGGCCGACGCCGACTGGAAGGGCTGGTGGTCAGAGCAGGCCCGCACCCTGCACTGGTTCAAGGCGCCCACCCAGGATGTCGACGACTCCAACCCGCCGTTCTACAAATGGTTCGCTGACGGAACCACCAACGTGTCCTACAACTGCCTGGACCGCCACGTCGAGGCTGGCAACGGCGGCCGGGTCGCGTATCACTGGCACGGCGAGGGGGGCGAGACGCGCGCGGTGACCTACACCGAGCTGCTCGCCGACGTCCAGCGCCTGGCCAATGCGCTCAAGGACCTCGGCATCGCCAAGGGCGACATCGTCGGGATCTACCTGCCGATGATCCCCGAGGTCGTGGTCGCGATGCTCGCCTGCGCGCGGATCGGTGCGCCGCACAACGTCGTCTTCGGTGGCTTCTCGGCGGATTCGGTCAAGGAGCGGATGGAGTTCTCGCAGGCCAAGGCGCTGATCACCGTCGACGGCGCCCGGCGCAAGGGCAAGACCGCTCCGATCAAGCAGCAGGTCGACGCTGTGATGAGCGAGCTCGAGACGCTGCAGCACATCATCGTGGTCAAGTCCACCGACGCCGACTGCGAGATGACCGAGGGGCGCGACCACTGGTACCACGAGATCTGCGACGCCGCCGATCCCGAGTGCCCGGCGGAGGAGCTCGAGGCCGAGCATCCGCTGTTCGTGCTCTACACCAGCGGCTCGACCGCCAAACCCAAGGGCGTGCTGCACACGACCGGCGGTTACCTGACCGGGGTCAGCGCGACCCATCGGCTCGTGTTCGACCTCAAGCCCGAGAGCGACGTGTACTGGTGCGCGGCCGACGTCGGGTGGATCACCGGCCACTCCTACATCGTCTACGGACCGCTGGCCAACGGTGCGACTTCGGTCATGTGGGAGGGTGCCCCTGACTATCCCCACAAGGGGATCTGGTGGGAGCTGGTGGAGAAGTACAAGGTCAACATCCTGTACTGCGCGCCGACCGCAATCCGGGCGTTCATGAAGTGGGGGACCGAGCACATCGAGAAGTTCGATCTCAGCTCGCTGCGGCTGCTCGGATCCGTCGGGGAGCCGATCAACCCCAAGGCCTGGCTCTGGTATCACGCGGTGATCGGCGGCGAGCGCTGCCCGATCGTCGACACGTGGTGGCAGACCGAGACCGGCGCGATCATGATCACGCCGCTGCCGGGCATCGTGTCGGCCAAGCCGGGCTCGGCGACCCGTCCGTTTCCGGGGATCGCGGCCGAGGTGGTCGACGAGCGCGACGGTACGCCGATCGATTCCGGCCAGGGCCTGCTCGTCCTCACCCGACCGTGGCCGTCGATGCTGCGCACGCTGTACAAGGAGGACGACCGCTTCGTGGAGACCTACTTCGCGAAGTTCGGCAAGGAGACCTACCTGGTCGGCGACGCCGCCCGCAAGGATAACGACGGCTTCGTGTGGATCATCGGGCGGATCGACGACGTCGTCAACGTGTCGGGCCATCGTCTCTCCACAGCGGAAGTCGAGTCCGCGATCGTCTCCCATGGCAAGGTCGCCGAGTCCGCGGTGATCGGACAGGCCGACGAGGACTCAGGACAGGCGATCTGTGCGTTCGTCACGCTTGAGGGCGATCTGGCCGGCTCGGATGAGCTCGTCGAGGAGATCCGGGCTAGGGTCGCTGATCGGATCGGCAAGTTCGCGCGTCCCAAGCGGATCATCTGGGCCGATGACCTGCCCAAGACCCGCTCGGGCAAGATCATGCGCCGCCTGCTGCGCGACATCGCCGACGGGCGGGCGCTCGGGGACGTCACGACGCTGCGCGACCCCGACGTGATGGCTCAGCTCGAGGACAAGATCAAGGCAGAGCAGGCCGCAGAGTCCTGAGCGGACTCGCCCCGCCCCTTCACACCGCCAGCCGCCTGGCCAGCGCGGCGGTGTGGCGGCGGGCGACCGGGATCGTGCGTCCGCCCGGGAAGCTCAGCTCGGCAGTACCCCCGATCTGCGGGCGCAGCTCGGTCGCGGCCCGCAGGTTGGCCACGAACTGTCGGTGCACGCGGACGAACCCGTAGGGCTCCCAGCGTCGCTCGATCTCGGTCAGCGTCGCGCGCAACAGGAAGCGCTCGGCCCCGGCCACGACGTGGACGAAGTCGCCGTAGCTCTGGAGGTACTCGATCGCCGAGCGGGGCAGCAGCCGCGTGCCGCCGCCGTGCCGGTTGGCCACCGCGACCATCTCGTCGTCCTCGTGCGCGGGCCGCGAGGGGGTCCGTGGCGCACTGGTGGCGGTCTCCCCGGCGGCGACCGCCGCGGCGATGCGCTCCACCGCCTCCTGCACGCGTCCGCGGGCGACCGGCTTGCGCAGATAGTCCAGGGCATGCAGCTCGAAGGCGTCGACGGCGCCACCGTCATGCGCGCTGACGAACACCAGCTGGGGGGGGCAGGCGAAGCGGCGCAGCACGCGTGCCAGTTCGAGACCGTCCAGGTCGGGCATGCGGATATCGAGGAAGATCCCGTCGTAGGCCTGGCGGGTGATGCGGCCCAGCGCCTCGCGGCCGTCGGCGGCGCACTCCACCTCGCGCACACTTGGCGAGCTGCGCAGGATCCGAGCCAGGTCCTCGAGCGGTGAGGGCTCGTCGTCGACGGCGAGCAGGGTCAACCGCTCGCTGCTCATCTGCCGGCACTTGCTGACGCGCGGACGGCCATCGACGGCTCCCCGGCCAGGTTGGGCACGCTCATCGTCACGGTCGTACCGTGGCCCAGCTGCGACTCGATCCTCAGCCCATAGCGCTCGCCGAAGGTCGCCCGCAGCCGCGCATCGACATTGGCCAACCCGATGCCGCCACCCGCGCCGGCCAGCACCTCGCTGACCCGGTCGGCCGCGATCCCGCTTCCGTCATCGCTGACGCGCAGCTCGACGTCACCGTCACGAACGCGCGCGGAGATCGTCACCCGTCCGCTGCCCGCCCGGCACTCGACACCGTGGCGGACGGCATTCTCGACCAGTGGCTGGACCGACAGGGACGGCACGACGGTCGGCAGCGTCTCGGCGGGCACGTCCACGGTGATGTGAAGGCTGTCCGGGAAGCGGGCCTGTTCGAGACGCAGATAGTGCGCAACGTGGGCAAGCTCCTCCTCGAGGGTGACGTAGGAGCGGTCGTCGCGGAACAGGTAGCGCGTGAACTCGGCGAAGTCGATCAGCCGCTCGCGAGCGTCCTCGGGCGCGCGGTGGATGTCACCGGCCACGGCAGCGAGCGCGTTGTAGATGAAGTGAGGGGAGATCTGGGCCCGCAGCGCGCGCAGCTCGGCGTGGGCAAGGCGCTCCTCCTGCTCGCGCACAACCGACAGCTCGACCTGCGCCGAGACCAGGCTCGCCGCCTCGGCCACGACCCGCAGCACGTCGCCGCGGGGACGGCCCTGCGAGCGGTAGAACGCGATCAGCGTCCCGGCGCGGCGGCCCTGCACGGTCAGCGGAGCGAGCACGGCGCTGCGCAGCGGGCAGGCTGGGTCTGAGGAGATCAGGCGCGGCACGACGTGCAGCCGGTCGTCCGGAGTCCGGGCCAGCAGACGCGACAGCAGGTCACCGGGTCGGACCTGTTCGCGCCCCTCGCCGTCGATCGCCAGCACGGTCCGGGTGTCGGCGAGGGCGACCGCGGCGGCCCCGGTCAGCGCCCGCAGATGCGGAACGGCGTCCGAGGCCGAGCGCGAGTGCAGACCGCGGCGTAGGTGAGGCAGGGTCGAGGTGGCGGCGTGCAGAGCGGCCTGCATGCCCAGCGCCTCGGGGGTGCTCGGCGTGTGGCGCCCGCGGTACAGCCACACAGCAGCCACCGCCAGGACGACGACCGCAGACACGCCAACGAGGACGGCTCCTCCGGCGAACATCATCGTGACGAAGACTACTCAGTGCACCGAACTGCTGAGTGACCTTGACACCAATCGGTCATGATGAGCCGATGAGCTCGATCACGTCATACGAACTGGCCTGCCAGGACCATCGCTGGGAGGTCCCGCAGCGCTACAACATCGCCACCGACATCTGCGACCGCCATCCGCGTGAGAAGCTGGCGATGATCCACGAGGACTTTCACGGCACCGTCCGCGAGCTGAGCTGGGGTGAGCTGCAGGACACCTCCAACCGCTTCGCCAACGTGCTCGTCGGCCTCGGGGTGGGGCCCGGCGACCGGGTGGCGATGCTGCTGCCCCCCACGCCGGAGACCGCTGCGGCATTCTTCGGGACCTGGAAGACCGGCGCGATCCTGCTCTCGATGTCGGTGCTCTACGGCGACGACGGGATCCGCCACCGGCTCACCGACTCCCAGCCCAAGGTGCTGGTCACCAATGCGGCCAACGCCGACCGGATGGAGCGTTCACTCGTCGAGCATCTGATCATCCTCGACGACGCGCTGCTCAGCCAGGGCGCCACGCAGTTCAGCGCCGTCGACACCGCGGCCGACGACCCCGCACAGCTGTACTACTCCTCGGGCACGACCGGGCTGGCCAAGGGCATCCTGCACGCCCACCGCTACGTCCTCGCCCACGAGGAGTTCCTCTATTGCCACGACGTCCAGGACGGAGAGCGCTTTCACGGGATGGGCGAATGGGCGTGGGCGGCCGGCATCGCGCCGCTGCTCGGTCCCTGGCGCTACGGAGCGGTGCAGACCGTGTACCAGCGCGAGGGCGGCTTTGATCCGCACAAGCAGCTGGACTTCCTCTCCCGGCACGAGGTGACCAACGTGTTCGGGACCCCGACGGCGATCCGCTCGATGATGGGCATCTCCGACGCCGGCACGCGGTACCCGCAGCAGTTCCGCATCGTCTGCTCGGCCGGTGAGCCCCTGAACCCCGAGGCGATCCGCTGGTTTCGCGATCAGTACGGCGTGACCGTCCTGGACTACTACGGCCTGACCGAGTCCTATCCCCTGTGCGCCAACTTCCCCTTCATGGAGGTCCGCGAGGGCTCGATGGGCAAGCCGATGCCCGGCTGGGAGGTCGTCATCCTGGACGAGGACGAGCGCCCGGTCACCCAGGGCGAGCGCGGGGAGATCTGCCTGCGCGCGCGCTCGAACCCGCATTATCCGCTCGGTTACTGGAATCGGCCCGAGGAGGACTCGGCCGAGGTCTTCGGCGGCGAGTGGTTTCACACCCAGGACGCCGCCTCCGCCGACCCCGACGGCTACGTCTGGTACGAGGGCCGAGCCGACGACGTGATCATCGCCGCCGGGTACCGGATCGGTCCCTTCGAGGTCGAGTCAGCTTGCCTTGAGCATCCCGCGGTGGCCGAGGCGGCCGCGGTCGCCGCTCCCGACGAGCGCCGCGGCAACGTCGTCAAGGCGTTCATCGTGCTCGCCGAGGGTCACGAGCCCTCCGACGATCTCGCCGCGGAGATCAAGAGCTATGTCCGCGACCACCTGTCGGCCTACGCGTACCCGCGGCTGATCGAGTTCGTGCCCGATCTGCCCAAGACCCTGACCGGGAAGATCAGGCGGATCGAGCTCCGCCAGCAGGAGGCCAAGCGCGCTCGCGGCTAGCTGCCGACCCGGGCCTGGGTGCGCATCTCGGACAGGATCCGCTCCAGCCGGGGTTCGGTGTCACGGTCCACGTGGCTCATCGCGCCGGCTACCGCGGGGTGCACGGCGGCGATCTGGGCGTGCATCTCGTGCGCGACCGCCCGATAACTGGGATGGCCCTCGCGGCCGGACCGCAGTTCGATCAGCTGCATCGCCTCGCGCGCGTTGAGATCAAGGATGTAGCGCAGCCGGTAGCCGAGGCACAGCGCGTAGGACGCGGCCAAGCCCAGCCCGGCGTCGCGCAGCCGCGCGTACTCGTGGCGCGAGATCTCCAGGGCATGGGCGTACTGCTCGCCGACCCCGGCCTCGCGTACCTGATCGGGGACGCCGGCGCCGAGATCCGGGGTCAGCGCCTGCCACTGGACGGTGAGCATCCGGTGGCGTTGCAGGTCACGGAAGGCGCCGTAATCCGAGACGATCTCAAAGCGGTAGCGCACGGCCTCAAAGCCGCGCCCAGGACGGTGGCGGCGGTTGGCGCGCTCGCCGACGAGCTCGGCGAGCATCCGGCTGCGCTCGGGCGCCGCCAGCTCGCGCACCGTCTCGCGGGTCGCGGTCTCCGAGCCCGTCGCTGACTCGAACAGGAGCGCGGCGAGCAGGTCCTCCTCATCGCCCTGGACCGAGAGCAGCCGGACCGACGGGCCGGCCGCGGAGTCGTCGGCGCCGGGTTCGCCGAGACCGAGGCGCTGCGCCCAGCGCGCGCCCGCGGCCGCCCGCGTCTCCAGGTAGGACACCCACTCGCCACCGCGGTCCGGGCGATCGACGCGGGCCAGGAAGCTCGGCATCACCTCACGCAGCTCGGACAGGATCATCGTCCCGTAGCGGCGCGCCTCGGGCAGCGGGTGGGCGAGCAGATGGAGGATCAGCTGCTCGTAGGTCTGCCCGCTCGCGTAGATGCCCATGTGCGACAGCGACGCGGCCGGCAGCAGCCCGCGCAGCAGGTCGAGCGCCTTGGCCTTCACGGCCCGGGCGTGAGCGGCCTCGGGCTCATCCGCGCCGCGCGGGTAACGGTCAGCCGCCCAGGCCAGCAGCGCGGGCAGCGCCGATGAGTAGATCGAGAACAGCTCGTTCATCGCCTGGCGGTACTGCGGCCCGAGCTCCTCATCGGCGTAGTACCGGTATCCCCCCGGGGGGTCAGGGATCGGGGCGTCGTAGGCGATGTAGCGCGTGGACTGTTCGAGGTAGGCGGCCAGCCGCGGGCGCTGGAGGACCTTGGTCAGGACGTTGGATACCCACTCGCAGGCGACATGCGCGCCGCCGAGCTGGGCAACCGAGTCGTCCCCGTAGCCGAGGAAGATCCGCCTGTACAGCGCCGCGGCACGGCTGCCCTCGGCCGCCTCGGGCGTCTCCCCGCCGGGCGGCAGGTCGCCGGCGAACTCGTCCACGAGCAGCCGGCGCAGCGTCCCGGGGTAACGGGAGTAGCGCGCGAACAGGGCGCCCTTGAGCGTCTCGGGCAGGTTCGCGAGCGCGAACACCGGCCGGTCGAGGTTCGTGCAGTGAGCGCTCAGCAGCTCGCGTTCGGCGTCGGTGAAGCTCTCAGTCGGGTACCGCACGGACGGCCGATCGTAGCGGCGCCTGCGGCTGGTCCTCCGGGGTCAGCCGGCGCTGCGCGGATCCCCCGTCGACTGCGAGCCCTCGCCGGCCTCGCCGCCGGACGGGTGCTCGTCGGCGTCCGACGGTGTGCGGTGGGTCTCGCCGCCACCTCCGTGGCCGGGTTCGGCCTCCTCGCCGTTCTGGTTTGAGACCGAACCGGGGAGGGGCTGGTTGGTGATGTCGCGTTCGTCATCCATACCGACAGCGCTACCCCGGCAGACCGCCTGAGTAACTCGGGGGCGGTCAGGGCGCCGCCGCCCGTTGCCCCCCCGGCGCAGGGTCAGAGCCCGAGCAGCGCACGGCCCGCGTGGGCGGCGAGATCGAACAGCGGCGAGGGGATGATCCCGAAGACGATGCTGGCCGCGGCGAACAGCACGGCGATGACGGTGGCCTCGATCGGCGCGCCGGCGGTCGAGATCGGCGTCAGCGTGCGGTCCGCGCGGCCGTCCACAGCGTCGGCCTCGGGGGAGCCGCCGGCGATCGGGGCCAGCCTGGCCGGAGCGATCCGGGCGCCGGCGCGAGGGGCGGGGACGGTACCCGGGCTCATCCAGATGACGGCGATGATTCGCAGGTAGTAGGCCAGCGAGATCATCGAGCCGATCACCAGCACGATGCCCAGCCAGGTGTAGTTGCCGTTGATCAGCGCGTGGATGAGCTGGAACTTGCCGATGAAGCCGACGGTGCCGGGGATCCCGGCCAGCGCCAGCATCGCGATCGTCATCGGCCAGGCGAGCAGCGGGCGGCGCGCGCCGAGTCCGGCCAGCGCGCTGATCTCGTCTCCATCCGGCCGCTCGGCCTGGGCGGCGACGATCACCGCGAAGGCGGCCATGTTCATCAGCAGGTAGACGATGAGGTAGAGCACGGTGGCATCGACGCCGAGCTGGGTGGCGACGACGACCCCGGCGAGCATGTACCCGGCCTGGGCGACGCTCGAGTAACCGAGCATCCGCTTGAGCGAGGACTGGCCGAGCGCACCGACGTTGCCGACCACGATAGTGATCGTCGCGATCGCGGCGAAGGCCGGCGCCCAGGTGGCGTGGGTGCCGAGCACCGCGGTGTCGAAGAAGCGCAGCAGCACACCGAACGCGGCCGCCTTGGTGGCGGTGGCCATGAACGCGGTGACCGGGGTGGGGGCGCCCTCGTAGACGTCCGGTGTCCACTGGTGGAAGGGAGCGATCGAGGCCTTGAAGGCAAAGCCGACCATGACCAGCGCCAGCCCGGTCAGCAGCAGCGGGTCACCGAGCAGTCCGCCGGGAATCTTGCCCGCGTGGATCGCGGCCGCGATGCGCTGAAACTGCATCGCCCCGGTGGCGCCATAGACGAGCGCAAGGCCGTAGAGCAGGGTGGCCGATCCGACCGATCCGATGACCAGGTACTTCAGCCCGGATTCGAGCGAGCCCTCGCGTAGGAACTCCGAGGCGCACAGCACGTAGAGCGGGATCGAGAGCAGCTCAAAGCCGATGAACAGCGTGATCAGATTCTGCGAGGAGACGAGCACGGCCATCCCGAGCACGCTGAACAGCAGCAGCGTGTGGTACTCGCCGTGTCCCGCGGACTCCGCCGCGGCACTGCGCAGCGAGAGGATCACGGCGGCGATTCCGGCGACGGCGAACAGCATGTCGAGGATCAGCGCGAGATCGTCGATCGCCAGCGCGCCGGAGATGATCGAGGCCGGATGGTTGAAGCGCCCGATCGCCAGGCCGAGCGCGGCCCCGAGCGTGATGATCGCCAGCAGCGGCACGATCCCGGAGCGCACGAAGCCGGCTGACAGCAGGCCGACGACCATGACCACGAGCGCGCCGACGCCGAGCGCGAGCAGCGGCGAGAACGACAGCCAGTCGATGTGGGGCCCGGTCAGCTTGCCGAGCTGGTGGGTGGCGCCGGCGACGACGTTCATGGGTGGGCGCTCGCTGGCCGGGTGGCGTAGGCGGTCGATGAGCGGGGCGGATACGGATACCGACCCGGCGGCAGCGCGGAGAGGCGCTGGGCGGTCTGGGCTGGGATGATGTCGGCGCGCACCGCCCGCTCGGAGCGGCTCAACCCGAACTGGGGATAGAAGGCGAGCACGAGGATGACCCCGATGATCGGCACGATCGCCAGCGCGTCACCGCGCCCGATCTCGCGCGACTGCACCCCCGCTCCCACCCGGTTGTGCATCGCGCCGATGTACAGCCGCAGCGCGTAGGCGGCGGCGCCGACCACCCCGAGCGAGGCGATCATCGCCATGGCCAGCTTGGCCTTGAACAGCCCGAGCAGGATCAGGAACTCGCCGGCGAAGTTCGAGGAGCCGGGGATGGCCAGCGTCGCGAAGGTGACGATCAGGAACAGGGAGGCGAGGATCGGAGCCCGAAAGGCGATCCCGCCCATGTCCTCGAGCATCTCCGAGCCGCCGGCTCGCGCGGCGAGCATGGCGACGAGGAAGAAGAGCGGCGCGGACACGAGCGCGTGGTTGACCATCTGCAGCAGCGCTCCCTGCACCCCCTGGGACTGCAGCGAGAAGATGCCGAGCACGATGAAGCCCATTTGGGCCACGCTCGAGTAGGCGATCACCATCCGGGCGTCGCGGGTGGTCATCGCCACGGCCGTGGCCCACAGGACCGAGAGCAGCGCGATCACCAGCATCAGCGTCTGGTAGTGCGCCGAGGCGTAGGGGAACAGGGGCAGCACGATCCGCAGGAAGCCGTAGGCGGCGACCTTGGAGAGGATCGCCGAGAACACCGCGACGGCGGGGATCGGCATCGTCTTGTAGCCGTCGGGCAGCCAGCCGTGGAAGGGGATGAGCGGCATCTTGACCAGGAACGCGGCCGCGAAGCAGAGGAAGATCCAGTTCTGCGAGCTGTGCGACAGCGGCAGCCCTCTGAGCGACGAGATCACGAAGGTGATCGGGGTGTGGTGATCGCCGGCAGCGATCACGCCGGTGGCGATCGCGGCCACGAGCATGAAGAACGAGCCGATCAGCGTGTAGATCACGAGCTTGGTCGTCGCGCGCACGCGGTCGGCTCCGCCCCAGATGCCCGACAGGAAGTAGAACGGGATCAGCATCAGATCGAAGAAGGCGATGAACAGAATCAGGTCCTGGGAGCACAAGGCGCCGAGGACAGCGCTCTGGGCCAGGCCGAACTGGGCGACGAACAGGCCGGGGCGCTCCCACTCGCGGGTCGCGATCCAGATCAGCGCGGCCGAGAAGATGACCGTGGTGATCAGGACCAGGGCGACGTTGAGTCCGTCCAGGCCGACCTTGTAGTGGATGCCCAGCGAGGCGATCCAGACCGAGTCGGTCACGAATTGCAGGTGGCTGCCCCCGGTGTCAAAGCGGGCCACGAACGAGATCGCGACCGCGATTGTGACCAGGCTGCCCAGCGCGGCGACGCGCCCGGGCAGCCGCCCGGGAGCCACGGAGGCGATCAGCCCGATCACCAGCGGCAGCCAGATGAGGATGGACAGACTCATGCGGCGGAGATCAGGAAGTAGAGCGCCATGCCGCTGATGCCGACGAGCATCGCCGCGGCGTAGTAGCGCAGAAAGCCGGTCTGCAGTCGGCGCACCCCCGCCGAGAGCCCGCGGACCACGCCGGTGGTGCCGCCGGTGACCCCCCGGCCATGACGCCGCCCTCGAGCACGGTGCCCGCGAACCGCCCGAGCCACTGGGCCGGGCGGACAACGCCGAGGTCGATCAGCTCGTCGAAGTACCACTTGTTGGACAGGAAGCGATGCAGGCCGGTGAAGCGCGCCTGCAGCCGCGCGGAGCTGCCCTCCTGCACGACCCAGACCCGGTAGGCGATTGCGATGCCGGCCAGGCCGATGACCGCGCCGATGATCAGGCCCACCCAGGCCGAGCCGTTGCCGGGGTCCAGGTGGGCCAGGCGCGAGCTGGCAAAGGTCGGCTCCAGGAAGCGCGTCACGCCGTTGTCGACACCCGGGATCTGCAGCGCGCCGCCGACGATCGCCAGCAGCGCGAGGATCGCCATCGGGATCTTCATGGCCAGGTCGCGCTCGGCGATGTGGTGCTCGGGCCCTGGGAAGCCGACATCCGTATCCTCGATTTCCCCGCTGGCTGGGTTGGTCGGGGTCTCGTGGTGGACCAGGTGGCCGCCTTCGAGCTCGCGAGCCTCCGTGCAGGGCTCGCCGAAGAAGGCGCGGAAGATCATCCGGAACGTGTAGATGCCGGTCATCAGGGCGCCGACGTAGCCGAGGATGCCGAGGATCTCAAAGCCCCCACCGCGGTGATCGAGGTAGGCGATGATGTCGTCCTTGGACAGCCACCCCGAGAAGGGGGGCAGGCCCGACAGGGCCAGACCACCGATGATGAAGCAGGCGAAGGTGAACGGCATCGCCTTGCGAAAGCCGCGCATCCGGTCCAGCGACTGCTCGCCCCCCATCGCACCGATCAGCGAGCCGGCCGACATGAACAGCAGCGCCTTGAAGAACGCATGGGTCATGAGGTGAAACAGGCCCGCCGAATAGGCCCCGACCGACACGCCCATGACCATGTAACCGATCTGGGACATCGTCGAGTAGGCGATCACCCGCTTGAGATCGGTCTGGACGATCGCAATCGTGGCCGCGATCAGCAACGTCGCGCAGCCGATGATCGCGCCGACGTCGGCGGCCGTGGTGGCCACCTCGAACAGCGGGTGCATGCGGGCGATCAGGTAGACGCCGGCGGTGACCATGGTGGCGGCGTGGATCAGCGCCGAGACCGGGGTCGGGCCCTCCATCGCGTCGGGCAGCCAGGTGTGCAGCGGGACCTGAGCGGACTTGGCGAACGCGCCGACGAGCAGCAGCAGGCAGCCGGCGACGAGATCGGTCGAGTTGTGACCGAAGACGTGGGGGATGGCGGCGAAGGTCTTGAGGTAATCGAGCGTGCCGGTGTGGCGGAAGAT
>JALYZB010000342.1 GCA_030945945.1 Actinomycetota bacterium
ACGTTGGTCTCGTCCCCGCGGCGGCGGTACTCGCCGCGCTGGATGCGGTCGTACTCGCCGCTCTGCACCCAGCGCATCACCTCCGAGACGCGTCTGACCGCGTAGGAGTGGGTGGCGCCGATCTCCAGAAAGAAGCGGCGGACGCGATCGTGGGAGTCTTCCCAGTTCTCGTACTCCATCGCCTGGGACATGAAGGCGTCGAGATCCAGGCTCGAGGCGGGCATGCCGCTGGCCACGACCATCAGTGTGCGGCACACGATCCGCGGATCGCGTACAGCCAGCGTGGCCGCCCGGTCACCGCTCAGCTCGGCGGCTCGCATCCACTCCAGCAGCACCGCGCGCACCGCGCGCAGCGGCATCCCGATCAGCCCCGGCAGGTTGACACCCCGCAGCAGGATGTCCAGCGCGGTCATGTAGAGGACATGGTCAGAGAGGATGTGCCCCAGCTCGTGCGCGAGGACGACCCGCTGCTCACCGGGGCCCAACAGGGTCAGCAGGGCCGAGTCCATGACCACGATCGGGTCCTGGGACCCCATCGTGCGCGCGTTGATCTCCAGCTGGCCCGAGACGTAGAGTTCGGGCACGGCATCCATGTCCAGGATCCGCGCCACCCCGTGATGTGAGGTCCACAGCTCCGGCAGCTGGCGCTCGGAGACCTTGACCGAGTTACCGAGGTAGAACTGGCGCAGGGCGCGCTCGTAACGGAACTCGACGAGCTTGCGCACGACTGTGTCGAGCATCGGGACCGCCTTCAGCGCGGCGGTGGCGGCCCGGTCGGCCGGGTGCTCGTAGGCCTTGGAGGAGATCTCCGGATAAGGCTCAATCGCTTCGGGCAGGTTGTCCGTCATCGGCCTACGCGCAGCCTACTCTCGGGGGCCGGGGTTTGGCGACAATAGAAAGCGCGATGGCGGCGATCCGGGCTACTGGCAGCTTCGCGGCGACCGTCGCCGACGCCGAGCGCTGCTGGTATGACACAGCGCGCTGGCCACGATGGGTCGACGGACTGGACGAGGTCACCGCGGTCAGCGAGCCGTGGCCGGAGGCGGGTGCGGCGGTGCATTGGGTCTCGGGCCCCGCCGGCCGGGGCGAGGTGACCGAGCGCGTGATCGCCCGCGAGGCGCTGCGCGGCCAGACCCTGGCAGTCAGCGACGCGAGCCTGGAAGGCAAGCAGAGCGTGCGCTTCTCACCCGACGGCGCTTGCGTCGAGGTGACGCTGACGCTCGACTACCGGCTGCGTCGCCAGTCGCCGCTGATGGCGGTGGTCGATCGCCTGTTCATCCGCCGCCCGATGCAGGCGTCCCTGCAGGCGACCGTGTCGCGCTTCGGTGTCGAGCTCGCGGCGACCACGGTGCCGCCGCCGTGACCGCCCCCCTAAACTCGACACCGCGCGCCCGCTCCGCTGCCGCCCGCGGTGCGCGCATCGCCCCCGACCGATCGAGAGAGCCATGTTCGTCTTCACCGCCGCCGTGGTCGGCGCCGGCACGATGGGGGGCGAGATCGCCCAGACGATCGCCGCCGCCGACATCCCCGTCGTGCTCAAGGACGTCGACCAGAGTTTCGTGCAGCAGGGCCTGGAGAAGGCCCGGTCGATCTGGCAGGCACGGGTCGACGCCGGCAAGCTGGATCCGGTCGAGCGCGACCGCCAGCTCGGTCTGATCACGGGCACGACCGGCTATGAGGGGTTCGGGAACGTCGACTTCGTGATCGAGGCGGTCCCCGAGCGGATGGAGATCAAGCATGCCGTGTTCTCCGAGCTGGACGAGGTGACCCCTGGGCACGCGATCCTCGCCTCCAACACCTCCTCGCTGTCGATCACCGAGATCGGTGAGGCCACCGGTCGCCCGGACCGGGTGGTCGGCTTCCATTACTTCTACCCGGCCTCGTTGATGCGTGTGATCGAGATCGTCGAGGGCCAGGACACCTCGGTGGAGACCGTACAGACGGCGGTCAACTTCGCCTCGGCGATTCGTAAGCTCTCGATTCGCTGCGGCGAGGCGCCCGGGTTCGTGGTCAACCGGATCCTCAACGCGGCGGTCTCGGAGCTGTGGCGCTACCAGGCCGAGACGGGCATCTCGATCCCCGAGCTGGACCGGGCGGTGACCGAGGCCAAGGCCGCGCCGATGGGGCCCTTCTACCTCACCGACCTGCTCGGCCTGGACACCGTCCTGCACGTCGCCGAGCATCTGCACGAGGCCTACGGCGATCGCTTCTTCGTCCATCCCGAGCTGCAGGCGCTCGTCGCCGCCGGCGACCTTGGCGCCAAGACCGGAAGGGGCTTCTATGAGCATTCCCGCTGAGACCACGCTGCCCGGCGACGAGCTGCTGGATCGCTTCAACCTCCGGGCCTTGGTCGAGGCCTGCCTTGTGCTCGAGGAGGGCGAGGCCGCGCTGAAGGACATCGATGTCGGGATGATGGCCGGCGCCGGGATCACGCCGCCCCCGTTTCAGCGCGCCGACCAGACGGGCCTCGACGTGGTCCTGGACAAGCTGCAGACAGCTTCCGAGCGCTGGGGTGAGGCGTATCAGCCCCCGGCGATTCTGCGGCGGCTGGTCGTCGCCGGCCGGCTCGGGGTCAAGTCCGGGCAGGGCTTCTATCCCTACCCCCGCCCCGATGCGGGCTGGGCCGAGCGCTCGGTCAAGCTCGAGACCCGGGGCGAAATCGCGATCGCCTGGCTGGATCGCCCGCCGGCTAATTCGCTATCCCCGGAGATGATCGCGGTGCTGCGCGAGGCGTGGAACACGGTCAGCGCCGCGGGCACGGTGCGCGCGCTCGTGTTCGCCTCGGCCAACCCGATGCTGTTCTGCGCCGGGGCCGATATCAAGGCCTTCACGAGCATGGACGAGCGCGCGGGCCGCGAGTTGCTGGACGCGGCCCACAAGCTTCTGCGCGACATGGAGCGCTCGCGGATCGTCACCATCGCCGCGGTCAACGCGCTGGCCTTCGGCGGCGGCTGCGAGCTGGCCATAGCCTGCGACTTCCGGATCGCGGCCGAGTCGGCGAGCTTCGGGCAGCCGGAGATCAACCTGGGGATCATCCCCGGCTTTGGCGGCACCCAGCGGCTGCCCCGGCTCGTCGGGACCGCCAAGGCGCTGGAGCTCAACCTGACCGGTGAGCCGATCGGGGCAGCCGAGGCCTTCGAGTACGGCCTCGCCACCCGAGTGGTGCCCGATCACGAGCTGCTCGACACGGCGCTGGCTTGGGCGCGCAAGCTCGCCGGCCAGGCACCCCTGGCGATCGAGCAGATCAAGCGGGTGGCCGGCCACGGCGATCTCGACGCCGGTATCGCCGCCGAGAAGGACGGCTTCACCAGCGTGTTCGCCTCCGAGGATGCCCGCGAGGGGATCGGCGCTTTTTTGCAGAAGCGCACCGCGCGGTTCCGCGGCCGGTGAGCGCGCTGGGCGCCGCCGCGCCCGCCAACGAGCTGGCGGAGATCATTGCCGCCGCGGACTCGGTCGTCGCGCTGACCGGGGCCGGGATCTCGGTCCCATCCGGGATCCCGGACTTCCGCACGCCTCAGACCGGGCTGTGGGCGAACGTCGACCCGATGGAGGTCGCGCACATCGACGTCTTCCGCCGCGACCCCGAGCGCTTCTGGCGCTTCTACGGCGACCGCTTCCAGAGCCTGCAGGACAAGCGCCCCAACGCCGCCCACGCGGCGCTGGCGACGCTCGAGCGTGCCGGCCGTCTCGACGCCGTGATCACCCAGAACATCGATCGCCTGCACGCCAAGGCCGGCACGCAGGAGCTGATCGAGGTCCACGGAACGATCGACCACTCATCCTGCCGGCACTGCGGGGAGCGCCATTCCCTGGTCCAGGTGCGCGCCCGTCAGCACGCCGACGAGCACGGGGTGCCGCGCTGTGACTGCGGCCGGCCGCTCAAGCCCGACGTCGTCCTGTTCGGCGAGCACCTGCCCGAGGCGGCCCTGCGTCGCGCCGAGACACTGGCCGCGGGGGCCGACCTGCTGCTGTGCGTCGGCTCCTCGCTGGAGGTCTATCCGGTGGCCCAGCTGCCCCTCATCACCCTGCGCGCCGGCGGCCAGATCGCGATCGCCACCCAGGGGCGCACGCCGCACGATGCCCACGCAGCGGTGCGCTGCTCGGGCGATGTCGTCACCGAGCTGGGCGCGGTCATCGACGCGCTCGGGCTATCCCCCCACCGTTGATCAATCCGCGCGCGCGCCGGGCGTCACTCCGGGGGCGAGGTAGCCTGCCGGTAGCAGCTCGGCCACACACGCAGTTGAGCATGTGCTGAAGGACGTCGTAGGCCGGATCGCCGAGGTAGGGCTTGGGGTCGGTGATCAGCCACGGTTCGCGCTCGCCGCGCGGGCGGGCGCCACCCAGGCCGAGCTGCCGCCGGGCGTAAACGGCGAACCAACGCGCAGCGACCACCGCTGCGCGAACCGGGCCACGGTGTCGGGCAGTGCGGCCCGCCAGTCGGCGAACTGCGGCCCCAAGCTGCGCGCGGGCGAGGTTGGCGGAGAGGCGGAAGGGGGACAGCGGCGCCACCGTGGTGCCCCTCATCCTTCGCGGGCTCAGGCGTTGGCCACGGCGCGGGCGCGCAGGGCGGACTCGATGCGGTCGAGCGTGCTCGTGACGGTCTCGATCTGCGCCGCGGTCAGCGGACCGCCCAGCGCGGTCTGCGCAGTCGCACCGACGGCGTCTCGGGCCTCGCGCAGCGCGGCCAGACGGTCAACGCGTCCGCGGGTGCCCTCGGCGGCCAGCTCGGCCAGGGCGGCGTCGAGGGCGACGACAAGCTGCAGCGCGGCCTCGCGGGGCCGGCCGTGGGCAAGGTCCAGCCGTGCGCGCAGGGCCAGATCCTCACAGACCAGGACGGCCTCGCGGGCCCCGCGCACGGCGGCCAGGCGGGCCTGGGGATGCAGGACCCGGGACCGGCTGCGGCGCGGCTCGCGGGCCTCGAGCTCGCGGGCCGCCGTCCATCGCCCGTCGGCGACCTGCTCGCCGAGCCCGTAGCCCAGGCGGGCCACGATCACCTGCATTCGGCCGACCGGGTGCAGATAGGGATCCGCGGTGACGACACGGAACGCATGCAGGGCCCGGTTGAGGACCTCCAGGGCCGCCTCGATCTCGCCCTCACCGGCGGACTGCAGCCAGGAGCGCGACGCGTCCTCTGACTCGGCGGGCCGTCCGACGTCGATCACCGTGGCCCGGGTGGTGGCTACCGGCGTGGCGTCGGGTTCGGGCGCCGCCTCACGGTGGCGGCGCGCCAGCCGGCGGCGTTGGGGGGCTCCGAGCGTCGCGAGCACGATGATGTGGCTGGGCGGCGCATCGGGCGTCCGCGGGTCACGCAGCATGTAGCGGCTGTCGGGCGGTCCGAGCCGCCAGGGCACCTCGAACTGGGCGAACCGGAACCGCGGTGAGGTCAGGGCGCCGCCGGGCAGGGCGGATTAGTGGTGACCGGCGCGCAGGGCGTACCGGCTGGGTGCGATCGGCACGACAGGCTCGGGGATCTGGCTGATGCGATTGATCAGCTGCAGCCACTGGCCGGGCTGCAGAAGGCTTCGCACCTGCTGTGAGAGCTTCTGGTTAGATCCGAACGCGGGGGTGAAGGTGATCTGGATCCGGTTCTGGTGGTCCGGGAGGGCAAGCGTGTTGGGCTGGCCCTTGTAGCCGATCGTCGAGATGATCTGGTCAGGGCGCACTGAGCCCTGCAGGGTGAGCAGGCGGCGGATCGCGAAGTCGGTGATCGAGCCCGATCCCTGGTGCCCGAGGACGGGGATGTTGTTGATCCTGGAGATGTCCAGGCTCGATCCGGTTTCGCCGGCGGCGTCGGTGCCGGTTGAGCCCGAGATGCTGTGGCCGCATTTCAGTCCGGTCACGCCGGGCTCCAGGCCGGAAGCCGACAGGAACTCGATCGTGGCCAGCACCCGGCGGTCGATCACCCCGGTGGCGATGTCGCGACGGCCGCAGTTGTAGATCTTGACCTTGGGATCCTGCAGGACGCGCTCGGTCAGCTGGGTCTTTGACATCAGCAGGACCTGACCGACGGTCGGGTTCTTGGCCCCCGGGCCGGCGAACGGATCGAGCCCGGCGGCGCGGTAGACCGCGGTGGCCTCCAGCAGCTTCCAGCCGTCGAGGATCGGCTTGGGGTCGATCGCGGGCGCGTTCTTGCCCGCGGGCTGGATCTGGAAGTAGAGATGCGAGGCGATGCCGTGCGACGCCCCGGCGATCCGTCCGAGGATCGTGCCGGCGACGACGATCGAGCCCTTGCGCAGGGTCTTGAGCGTGTACTGATTGCGCCCCAGGTGCAGGGTGTCGGAGAAGTAGTTCTGGAAGTTGGTGATCTGCTGGGCGGAGTTGCGGATCTGGGTGACCCCGCCCGCGGCGTAGGAGGCGGCGCGCGACGGGTTGGCGAACAGGCGCTCCTTGGCCATCGGCGCGGTGACCGATGTTGCTGGCGTGGCCGGGGTCACCGGGAGCGAGATCCGCCCGGTCGTGGCCGACCTGACCGCACCTCCGGCGTGGTGCCGGGGGGCGGCGGCCGCCTTGGTGGTCTGGATGCCGGCGCTCGCCGCGCTGATCTTCGGGACCTGTGATCCGGCGCTGGCCGCGCTGGTCGGGCTGGCCGGTGTGCTGGCCGTGCCGGCCGGCGCCGGGGCCACCTTCGGGGCCTTGCCGGCGGGGGTGGCGAGCTCCCGGGCGATGTCCGCGGGGGTGATCTTGACCGGCTTGGGGACCGGGTAAGTGTGGCTGACTGTCCCCAGCTGGCTGTAGGTGTAGATGTTGCCGGTGGCGTCCTGCAGCTGCACGTAGCGGCCGAGCTTGACGTTGTGCCCGACGTGGACGATCTTCCCGTCGTTGACGGCGATCGCCGGTGAGCCCTGGCGGGCGTAGATGCTGGTGCCCGTCGACGCGGTGGAGTCGATCGCGACGGCGGCGTTGGCCGTGCGGGCGCGGTGGTGGGCCAGCGCGAGAATCTGGTTGTCGGCGTACTTGGCGGGCGCGGCGACGGGGAAATGGCCCTGCACCAGGCCGGTGAGCGCCCCGATCAGCTGGCTGGGGATGCCACCAATCAGCTTGGCGCGCAGCAAGACGGACTGGACGTACCAGATCGCGTGGTTGTAGGCGAAGATCGCCCGGCCGAGGTTCTGGGACGCACCGGCGGCGTGCAGGTAGCGCGCAGCGGTGAAGATCGCGTCGACCGGGTTATAGGGGTCGGCGACGCCGTCGCCGTTGGCGTCCACGGCCCAGGTCTTAAAGGTCGAGGGCAGGAACTGCATCCAGCCGACGGCGCCGGCTGAGGACACCGCGAGGTTGCGGCCGTAATCGGTCTCGATCTCGTTGATCGCCGCGAGCACCTGCCAGGGGATCTGATACTCGATGCCGGCGGCCTGGTAGATCGGGATCAAAAACGGCGGGATCCGAAAGGAGTCGATGAAGAAGTTCGGGACTCCGATCGGTGCCGGCCCGGGCAGCGAGAGCGAGAAGCTCGGATTCGAGGGCGACGGCACACCCTTGCCGGTCGGCAGATCGACCTTCTTCTTGGCCTTGGCCTTGGCCTTCTTTTTCGCCTTGGCCTTGCCATGACCGGCGGGCTGCGTAGGGGAGGTGGTTCTCTGGGGGTGGCTCGAGGGCTTCTGCCTCCTGGCCGGACGGCTCGGCGCCGGGCTGGGCTGGGTGCTCGAGGATGACGAGGTTGAAGTCAAGCTTGAGGTTGAGCTTGAGGACGCGGAGCTGGAGCCGGAGCTGCTCGAGCTCGACCCCGAACCGCTCGGGGTACCGCTCGTGGTCGTGGTCGTGGTCGTGGTCGTGCTCGACGAGCTGTTGCTGTCCGGCACGCAGTTCTCGGTCTTGGAGGTGACCACGCCCGCCACGGGCGGCAGCTTCAGGCTTGAGACCGGCGTACCCGGCGCGACGTTGGAGACCGTGAACGTGTAGGTCTGGCCACCGAGCACGGTGATCGAGATCGTGCACGTGTCGGCCGAGGCGACCGGGGCGGCGAGACCGGCGAGGGCGAGCAGGAGGCTGCCCGTCAGCGCGAGCACGATCAGCAGCTTCCGGCTACTCACTGGCTCTCTCTCCTCCTGAGATCACGATGTTCGCGGCACGCTTTGGCATTCAGAGACGGCGGCTTGCGTTCACGACACAAGGCAACCTGGGCGGGAAGCTACTGATTGCACCAGGGCTTTGCAATTCGGAACCGCCGCGCAGGCAGGGAGCCGCGGGCGCCCTCGCGCGCCGCCCGGTCTCAGGCGGCGATCCCCGACGACCAGTGTCGCGGGCCGGGGAGTCCTCGTGCGCAGATCCTCGCGCTAGAGGCCATAAAAGGCGGCGCGGCCAGGCGGGCGCCGCCGGCGCTCGGGCCCGATTCGGGGCGTCGCGTGACCGCCGTCTTGCCATGACCCGTACGGGACCGGGACTAACCCTCACGTTGAGATAGAGATAACCGCCGGTGAGGCAGCTCCAGCATGAGATCGAGTTGCGCGGCACAGTGCGCGGCGCCGGCACCCCCGGCGAGCAGCCGAGTAGAATTGCGGGCATGAGCGACGAGAGCAGTTTGCGGGGACGGGTCACCCGGCAGGGCGAAGAGGCGATCGGCAAGCTCGCCCAGGATCTGCTGGAGAACCCGGTCGTGTCCGGTGCGCTGACCCGCGCGTTTGAGACGCGCGAACGGGCGATGCGCGCCCAGGAGGTCGCCCTGGGCGCGCTGAACCTGCCGTCGGCCAACGACCTGGAGCGGTTGACCCGCCGGGTGCGCAGCGTCTCGCAGCGCCTGGAGGGCATCGAGGACGGTCTCGATCGGCTCGACACCCGCATGGAGCAGTCCGACCGCAACCAGGGCCTCGAGGATCGGCTGACCAAGATCGAGGCCACGCTGGCGCGGCTCGAGACCCACCGCGCTCCCGCGCGCCGCAGCGCCACCCGCGCAACCGCCCCCAAGACTGCCAAGACTGCCAAGACTGCCAAGACTGCCAAGACCGCCACGCCGAGCGCGAGGAAGAGCTAGCTAGCTAGCGCGCCCGGGCCGCGTC
>JALYZB010000196.1 GCA_030945945.1 Actinomycetota bacterium
CCGTCGCGTCCGGCGTGAGCGGTGCGAGCTTCTCGCGTTGGGAGGCCGGCACCTCGGTGGTCAGGTAGGCATCGCCACCGCCCACGGCGATCGGGTTGATCGAGGCCTGGTGCACGCCGATGTAGAACAGCTTTGGGCTGGTGCCCTGCTCGGGCGCGCGAACGTAGGACGCCTCGGTGTCGATCAGGCGGCTGACCTCGGAGTCCGGGTTGTCCAGGTCCCCGGAGATGATCGCCTGGGTCGGACAGACGATCTCGCACGACGGCTTGAGCCCCGCGTCGACCCGGTGCGCGCAGAAGTTGCACTTCGCTGCCGTGTGTGAATTGGGATCGATGTACAAGGCGTCATACGGGCAGGCCTGCAAGCAGGCTTTGCATCCGATACAGCGCTCAGGATCGAAGTCGACGATCCCGTCCTCGCGGCGAAACAGAGCGGTCACCGGGCAAACCGCGATACATGGTGCGTCGTCGCAGTGGTTGCAGCGCATCACCGAGAAGAACCGGCGGGTGTCCGGGAACGCGCCCTGCTCGATGTACTTCACCCAGGTGCGAAACACCCCGAGCTCGACCCCGTGCTCGGTCTTGCACGCGACTGTGCACGCGTTGCAACCGATGCACGAGCGCTGGTCGATCACGAACCCCAGCCGTGTCATGAGGCGGCGTGGAGCCCAGGGCGCGGGCCGTCAGTTCGGGCGGTGGCCAGTCCCTGGGAGGCGAGTGTCAGGCTCAGCACATTGGTCCAGTTGCCGCCGATGGTCACCGCCATCGCTTCGTCGTCGGCTTTGTACTCGCGGGCCACTTCGGCGGTGGTTTCGTCGCCACAGCGAATGGCGAGTTGCTCCAGCAGGGCGAGCAACGCGATCTCCAGGTGCTCAAAGACGAACGCGTCGCGCGCGTTGGCACCGTGGTTCTGACCGCCGATCGCTCCCAGGCGCGCCCGCGCCGCGGCACCGGTCGACACCCCCAAGACCCGCCTGCGAGCCGGGGCGCTGCCGAGCGCGCGCAATCGGAACTCCAGCGCTGACACGTGTCCGGCGGTCTGGTCTCGGTGGGCGCTGAACGCGCGGTGCATCTTGGCCAGCAGGTCGCTCACCTCGGCCATCGTGTCCCCGTCGCGCTCGGCGGCAACCGCGGACAGCATCGGGTCGAACATCCGCAGCGCCCCCCGCTTGAGGGCGTGTACCGTCCGCAGCTGGTCAATCAGCTTCTCGCCGAGCTTGGAACTCGCCGAAGTCGCCATCCGATGCTCAGGCCGTTGCGGTTGCCGGCGCGCTCTGCTCCAGTGGGTAGCCCAGCCGGCCCCATTTCGGCACGCCACCGTCGACAACGTGGATCACCCGGTCGGCACCGAAGCGCTCGATCAGGCTCGCGCCGGTCGCGGCGCGCTGACCCGAGCCGCAGATGACCGCGACGGGTCGCCTGGGGTCGATTCCGGCCGGGATCTCGGTGATGTCATGCCACGTCTTGAGCACCGAGTCCGGAATGTGTCCCTTGTCCCATTCCTTGTCATCGCGGACATCGAGGACCTGGATCGTATCGTCCTCCTGGGCGTGCTGGTGGAGCTGCTCGACCGTCTCGCGCTCGATGCACTCGGTGGGACGCTTCTCCTGGCGCCAGCTCGTCATACCGCCGTGCAAAAAGCCGCCCAGCTTGCGGATCCCGACCGCGACCGCGAGGCTGCCGGCATGCCGCCCGTCCTCGTCATCGCGGCCGACCAGGACGATCTCCTGGTCACGATCAGCCAGCCAGGCGAGCTTTGAGCCAAAGCCGGCACGCATCAGCGGGATGCAGACCGCCCCGGCGATGTGCGCCTCATCGAACTGCAGGTCGGTTCGCACATCGACCAGTAGCGCGCCATTGGAACGCTTCTGCTGCACTTGACGCGGAGCGAGGCGCAGCAGCTCGACCCCGTCGGTCAACAGAGGACCCTTGTTCATCTCGACGATGGCCTGGAAGTTGGGCGGCTGAGGACCGAGCTTGTCCAGCGCCTGCTTGACGAACTCGTCCTCATCCACGATCGAGAGGACGTCGTTGTTGGCCCGCTCATATCCGATCGTGGTCGAGACCTTCATGTCCATGCCGGGACCGCCGCACATCGAACCACCCAGGTGACCGGGCCACACCTCGCAGTGGTCAGGGAGATTAAGCAGCTGGCTGTGCAGGGACTGGAAGATCCCGCGCGCACCCTCGGACTTCTCGATCGCGAGATCGGGACGGGCGACGTCGCCGACGAACAGCGTGTCGCCACTGAGCACCGCCCAAGGCTGATCGCTGCGGGCCGTGTCGATCAACGCAAATGCCGTGTGCTCAGGACGATGACCCGGTGTATGCAGGGCCCGGACGGTCAGCACGCCGAGCTCGAGCTCCCACCCGTCGTCAAACGGCTCGTGGGCATAGTCGGGCTGGGCCTCACGGTGGACGTGGATCGTGGCTCCGGTGGCGGCGGCCAGCCGGCCGTGTCCGGAGACGTGGTCGGCATGGTTATGCGTCTCCAGCACATGCTCGATGCTGACGCCCATGTAGCGAGCGAGGTCGAGATACTCGTCGGTCTCAAACCGCGGATCGACGACGGCGGCCACTCCGGCCT
>JALYZB010000379.1 GCA_030945945.1 Actinomycetota bacterium
CGCCCGCACAGATCGCGGACGCGGCCCGGGGGGCGGATCTCGAGGCGGTGGCCCTCGCCGCCGGACTGACCGGCGATCCCGCACGGTCCCCGGCCGCCGCGGTCAGCGCCGCCCGGCGCTGGCTCGATGAGCTGCGCGACGTCGAGCTTGAGATCACCGGGGCCGATCTGCTCGCGGCCGGCGTGCCGGCCGGTCCTGCGGTTGGGGTGGGTCTGCGAGCGGCGCTGGCGGCACGGTTGGATGGACGTGCGCGGGGCCGCGAGGCCGAACTCGCCGAGGCGCTGAGGGCGGCGTTAACCTGAGCGGCATGGCCGTCCAGACCCCGGTGGCACCGTTCCGGCGGACCGGCGAGCACTTCGCGATCGACCTCCCCGGGGCGCAGGTTGTGTTCACGACGCGCAACGGCGGCGCCTCAGACGGGCCGTACACGAGCCTGAACCTCGGATACCTGACCGACGATGATCCCGGTGCGGTGGCCGCGAACCGGGCCGGGCTGGAGGACGAGTTCGCCATCCGCCTGGGCTTCGTGCACCAGGTGCACGGATCTCGCGTGCGGCGGCTGACCAGCGCCGACGCTGAGCGCGAGCGCGCCGCTGGGCCCGGGGGCCTGACCCGGGCTGACGGCCAGGTGACGACCACCCCCGGCCTGGCGGCCGCCGCGCTGACCGCCGACTGCCTGGCGATGGCGATTGCGGGTGACGGCGCCGTGGCGATGGTCCACGGCGGGTGGCGCGGTCTTCACGGTGGGGTGATTGCGACCGCGGTAACGGCGCTGCGCGGCGCCGGCGTCAGCGGCCCGCTGGCCGCGGCGATCGGTCCCGGAGCCGGCCCCTGCTGTTACGAGGTCGGCGCCGAGGTCCACGAGGCCTTCGCCGACCGGCCCGCGACCGTGCACGCCGGTGCCAATCTGGACCTACCCGCGATCGCCCGCGATGACCTGGCCGCCGCTGGGGTCGACATCGTCCACACCATCGGGTTGTGCACGATCTGCGCGGATCCGGGCCTGTTCTTCTCGCATCGTCGCGACCGCGGCGTCACCGGCCGACAGGCGGGGATCGCATGGTGCCGATGATCTCGGGCCTGACCGCCGAGCGCGTACGCGCGAACCTGGACACGGTGCGGGAGCGGATCGCCGCGACCGGCCGCGACCCCGAGACGGTGGAGATCCTCGCCGCGACCAAGTACCTGGCCCCCGAGGCGCTGGCCGCACTGGCCGAGGCCGGGATCCGGACCGTGGGGGAGAACCGCGCTCAGGAGCTCGACCGCAAGCGGTCGGCGCCTGGAGCGGCGGCCTTCACGTGGGACTTCATCGGCCAGCTGCAGAGCCGCAAGGTGCGCGACATCCTTCCCCACGTCCGCTACATCCACTCGGTGGCCAGCGACTCGGTGCTCGGTCAGCTGCAACGCCACGGCGATGCCGGCACGCGGGTGCTCGTCGAGGTCAACGTCGCCGGGGAGGAGGGCAAGGGCGGGGTCACCCCGGGCGATCTGCCCGGCTTTCTGGAGCGCTGTCCGGTGACCGTGGTCGGACTGATGACGATGCCCCCGCTCGCGGCTGATCCCGAGTCCAACCGGCGCCATTTCGCGGCGCTGCGCGAGCTGGCGGGTGCCCATCGGCTGCCCGAGCTCTCGATGGGCACCAGCCAGGACTTTGCCGTTGCCGTGGCCGAGGGGGCTACGATCGTGCGTCTGGGGACGATTCTGTACGCCGGCGCGCCATAATCCCGGCAGGGAATCGCTCGCACCGCGCGAACCACACCGCACATGGCCTTCCGAGACACCTGGCATCGCACACTCGTCTACTTCGGCCTTGCCGAGGATCACACCTACGAGGACGATGAGCACGAGGCTGACCACGAGGCCGAGCCGGCGACCGAGGACAATTACCGAGAGCGTCCCAACGTGCGCAAGCTCGCGACCCGCCGCCGGCGCGACGAGATTGACGACATCTTCGCTGACGACTCCGAGCCGGAGCGGCGCACGACGTCGCTGCGCGCGGTCGGTGGCGGCACCCGGCCGAGCAACGGCCGCGGCTCCGGAGACGTGCGGGTGCACTTCGTCGCCCCCAAGAGCTTTAACGACGTCCAAGACGTCGCCGACAAGTTCAAGGACTCGATCCCGGTGATCCTCAACCTTCAGAGCACCGACACCGATCTGTCCAAGCGCCTGATCGATTTCTCCAGCGGCCTGACCTATGCGATGGATGGCGGAATGCAGAGGATCGCCGACAAGGTGTTTCTGCTCACCCCGCACAATGTCGAGGTCTCCGCCGAGGAGCGCGCGCGGCTCGTCGAAAAGGGCTTCTTCAACCAATCCTGACGCGGAACTGACGCCTGGACGAGAACTCGGGCGGCGCGCAGGTACATTCTGATGGATGCGAGTCGGTCTAATCGGAGCGGGCAACATGGCATGCGCGATGGCGCGCGGCTGGGGTGATCCCGTTCTCTGCTCCGACGCCGGCTCGGGCCGGGCGCTGGCTCTGGCTGCTGAGCTCGGCGGGCGCGCGGCCGTCAACGCCGAAGTCGCGGCCGGATCGGACATCGTCTTTCTCTGCCATAAGCCCTACCAGCTCGGCGCGGTGGCGCAGGAGATCCGCCCCCACGTCAGGGCGGTCGCGTCGGTGCTGGCCGGCGGCATCGAGCTGGCCACGCTCAGCGCCGCCTACCCCGACACGCCGATCTTTCGCCTGATGCCCAACACGCCGGTGCAGATCGGCCGCGGGATTGTGCTCTACACACCCGCCCCAGGCGTCGATGCCGAGCTCGAGCGCGAGCTGCTGACGCTGCTGGCGCGGCTGGGGACGGTCGTCAGCGCCAGCGAGTCCGAGCTCGGCGTCGCCTCGTCGGTGACCTCGGTCGGCCCCGCCTACCAGGCGCTGCTCGTCGAGGCCCAGATCGATGCTGCGGTGCGCCATGGTCTGGGGCCGGCGCTCGCCGCGCGCCTGGTCGTGGAGACGATGAACGGGACGGGCGCGCTGCTGCAGGCCCGCGATTACGACACGCTGGCCGTCCGTCGAGAGGTCACCTCACCAGGGGGCTCGACCGCCCGGGGCCTGGACGCGCTGGAGCGGGCCGGCGTGCGGAACGCCTTCTCGCTGGCGATGGACAGGGTCAGCGGGGAGCCGAAACGATGATCGCGCTAGCCGTCACCCGGGTCGACGTGGGCAACTACGTCAGCGCGCTGTTCACCGTCTACATCGTGCTCATCTTCGTCTACCTGCTGCTCAACCTGATGCTTTCGTTCGGCGTCCGGCCCTCGTATTCGCGGTACAGCGACGCGCTGCTCGGCTTCCTGCGCGACGTCGCGGAGCCATACCTGCGGCTCTTCCGGCGGTTGGTGCCAAGTATGGGCGGGTTCGACTTCACCCCGATGATCGCGATCATCGTCCTGTACGTGGTGCGGACGATCGTGGTCAATGCCATCGCCGGCTGACGCGACCACCGAGCGCGCCGCGGCACCGGCCGCGCAGCCCCCGCCGCTCGTCCGGCGCCGCCGGGGGCCGGCACTTCTGCGCGCCGCCGGGGTGCTCGCGCTCGTCGTCCTCCTGGATCGGCTGACCAAGCATCTCGTGGTGACCGGGATCGCGGTTGGCGACGTGCACAAGTTCCTGCCGGGGGTCTCGCTCGTGCACGTGCGCAACGACGGAGTCGCCTTCGGCCTTCTGTCCGGCGGGGGGGCGATCGTGCTCGTGGTCACCCTCGTGGCGCTGGCCGCGCTGGTCGCGTACTTCCTCTGGCGCCCCGAGCGACCGCTGCTCTGGCTGCCGACCGGGATGCTGATCGGCGGCGCCGTGGGCAACCTGATCGACCGCCTGGCCGGCGGATCGGTGACGGACTTCATCAAGTTGCCGTTGTGGCCGGCCTTCAACCTCGCCGACACGTCGATCACGCTCGGCGTGCTCGCGCTGCTCTATGTCCTCGAGGGCCCGCGCCCGGAGGCCGGCGCCGGCCCGACCCCGACGCCGCCGCCGTGAGCGAGCTGCTGGTTCCGGCAGAGGCAGCGGGCACGCGGCTGGACCGCTATCTGTCCGAGCCGCTCGGTTCGCGAGCGCGCGCCCAGACCCTGATCGACGGCGGCCACGTGACCGTCAACGGGCGCGCCCGACCCAAGCGCCATCTGATCGCCGCGGGTGAGCTGATCGCGATCTCCGAACCGGCCGTCGAAGTCGCCGCGGCCGACCCCGAGGCCTCCGCAGTGCCCTACGGCATCGCCTACGAGGACGAGCACCTGTTGATCGTGGACAAGCCCGCCGGGCTGGTCATGCATCCCTCCCGCGGCCATTGGACCGGCACGCTGGCCCAAGCGCTAGCCGGCCGGGGAGCCGCTGGCGGCGAGCCGTGGCGGGCGGGAATCGTGCACCGGCTGGACCGCGAGACCTCGGGCCTGCTGGTGGTGGCCAAGGACGAGGCGGTGCATGCAGAGCTCAAGGCGCTGCTGGCCGCCCGCCGACTGCGCCGGGAGTACCTGGCGCTCGTCGAGGGCCATCCCCAGGCCCGCACGGGCACGATCGACGCCCCGATCGGCCGGGATCGGCGCGACCGCGTGCTGGTCTCGATCGACACCGACGCCCCCCGGGAGGCACGGACCCACTTCGTGCTCGAACGCCGCCTGGCCGCGACCAGCCTGCTGCGCGTCACCCTGGAGACCGGGCGCACCCATCAGATCAGGGTCCATCTCGCGGCGATCGGCCACCCGGTGTGCGGTGATCCCCAGTACGGCTCCGCCGGGGCCTACGGGCTGGAGCGGCAGTTCCTGCATGCGGCTCGGCTGGCCTTCGCGCATCCCGTGACCGAGGCGCTGGTCGACGTCAGCTCACCCCTGCCGGCCGAGCTCGCGGTGGCGCTGCAGGCGGCCGATTCCGCCTGAATGCGGGGTCTTGCCGCGACCGCCGTTTCCGGCCGGCCGCGCTCGATCTCGGTGTCCACGGGCGAAAAAGCGGCGGGGCGGCCCGTCGAAAAGCCGCCCCGCCGCACTGCTGCGAACCGATCCACCGAGGTAGGGGAAGGAATCCGGTTCGCTTTGCGGCGCCCTCGGTGGTAGGGAGGAGAGCAACCGCTCAGCGCTGTAACGCAGCGCAGGCCGAAAACTTTCGTAGACTCAACGGGACTCATTCCCCAATCCCGGGGAGGCGAGCCGCGACCCTGCCCCGGCAACCCGCCCGGGGACCGCGGAGTTCTCGCCCCTCCGGACCTCAGTGTCCATCAATTCAAGGGAGCAGGAACCGTGGCTCAAGTCGGACTCAAAGAGCTGTTGGAGGCCGGTGTGCATTTCGGCCACCAGACACGCCGCTGGAACCCGAAGATGCGCCGCTTCATCTTCGGTGAGCGGGACGGCATCTACATCATCGATCTGCTGCAGACCGACGCCCTGCTGCAGAACGCCCGTGACTTCGTCGACGGCATCTCGAGGCGAGGTGGAACCGTGCTGTTCGTCGGCACCAAGAAGCAGGCCCGCGATACGGTCAAGGCGACCGCCGAAGCCGCGGACATGCCCTACGTCAACCACCGCTGGCTTGGCGGACTGTTGACCAACTTCCAGACCATCAACCAGCGGATCAAGCGCCTGCACGACCTCGAGCGCTACGAGACCGAGGGCCAGCTGGAGCTGCTCCCAACCCGCGAGCGGATGGCGGCTCAGGCCGATCTCGCCAAGCTGCGCGCCAACCTCGGCGGGGTCAAGAACATGCAGCGTGTCCCGGACGCGATGTTCGTGATCGATCTCAAGGTGGAGGCGATCGCGGTCAAGGAGGCCCAGCGGCTGCGGATCCCGATCATCGGCCTGGTGGACACCAACTGCGACCCCGAGGGCATCGACTACGTGGTCCCCGGTAACGATGACGCGATCCGCTCGTGCGCGGCCATCACGAGCGCGATTGGTGACGTCGTCGCCGAGGGCCATGGGCTGTTCCGCGCGCAGGAGGAGGCCGCACGGCTCGAGCGCGAGCGCCTGGAGGCCGAGGAGAAGGCCCGCCGTGAGGCCGAGGAGCAGGCGCGGCGCGAGGCCGAGGAGCAGGCTCAGCGCGAGGCCGAGGAGCGGGCTCGCCAGGCCAGCGAGGCCGCTGCGGCGCAGGCCGGGGAGGCACCGGCTGGCGCCCCGTCGGTCACGCCGGCGCCTGTCTC
>JALYZB010000417.1 GCA_030945945.1 Actinomycetota bacterium
GCCAGCACATCCTCGACTTCGATCCGGACTTCTCCAAGGTCCTGGTCCGCTACAACCCCGACGACGACGACGTGGCCATGAACGAGCTCCAGCTCAAGCGGCTCAAGGAGCTCGCCGACTGGCTGCACGCCAACGGGCGCAAGTTCCTCTTCGAGCTGCTCGTCCCGGCCACCGATGACCAGCTCGCCTCCCTGGACGGAGATACCGACCGCTACGACGCCGAGCTGCGCCCCGAGTTGATGCGCCGCGCGATCGAGGCGATCCAGGACTTCGGGATCGAGGTCGACATCTGGAAGATCGAAGGCGTCGACGCCCGCGACGACGCGGTCATGCTCGCCGAGCAGGCCCGTTCGGGGGAGGGTCGCGAGGGGGTCCCGTGCGTGCTGCTCGGCCGCGGCGCCTCGACCGAGAAGGTCGAGCAATGGCTGGAGGCCGCCGCCACCGTGGACGGCTTCATCGGGTTTGCGATCGGCCGTTCGATTTGGTGGGACGCGCTGAAGAGCTTTCTCGCCAAGGATCTCGATCGCTCCGCCGCCGCGTCACAGATCGCCGATAACTACCTGCATTTCGTCTCGGTGTACGAGGGCGCGCAGGTCCACTGAAGGTCTCCTGAGCGCTTCGCGTTCTGGCCACTGACCGCTTGGATGGTGACGGGACGGGCCTGGTGTCTGCCCTCCCGTCACCGTGAGGTACTGGTAGCCTCGCCCTCGTGGCGATGAAGATGCGCCAGAGCCTTGCGCAGCTCGAGCAGGAGTTTCGGCACGAGTCGCAACAGGACCGGAACCGCAGAGAAACGTTACGGCGACACGCCGTGCGGCGGTCGCGCGTCCGCTCGCACGAGCGCAGCCGCAAACGTAGCTCGACGCGCTACTGGGTGCTCGTGCTGACGCTCGTCGCGACCGCGGTGCTGGTCACCGGCGCGATGTTCGAGACGCTGTACCTGCTGCTCAGCTGAGCGTTCCCGACCGAGCGTCGGGAGCCCTGACTCCGGCACCGCGCGCGGGGGCGCGCCGCCCCCGGCGTCACCCGTCAGTGGCCGGGTCCTCGCCCAGGCCACGCAGCGCTGCGTCGACCTCTTCGCGCGCGCCCTGGCCGGCGTCGGCTGCGGTCTCCTCCTGGATCTCGAGGTAGACCTCACGGCGGAACACGGGCACGTCACGAGGGGCCTGAATCCCGATACGCACCTTCTCGCCCATGATCGCGAGCACCGAGACCTCGATGTCGTCCCCGATCATGATGCTTTGATTTGACTTCCGGGTCAGGACCAGCATAAGCGTGTCTCCCTGCTCGGCTGCTTTCGGTCACGGCGGCTGTGCACCTACGGAAAACAAACCCGCCCGCCGGATCGGCAGCATATCGCGAACGACGGTCGGACAAACAAGCGTTCATCGGTGCCTTGACGCCACCCATGGGGCTTTTGTCCCGGCGGTGTCGAGGTCCGGCGGGGCACGGGCCGCTGTCGCGGCCGCCGCCTGTACTAGTCTCCGCGCCTTATGGCCCGCAAATCACTAAGACCGGAGCTCAACCGCATCCGCGCCTGGGTGCGTCAGGGACGCACCGATGCCTGGATCGCCCATCAGCTCGAGGTCACCGTTCAACAGATTCAAACCTTCAAGCGCGAGCAGAGTCTCGCGTCCGGAGAGGACTCCGATGGCGCCCCCGCCGGCCCCGACTTCGATGATGAGATCGATCTCCGTGCCGAGGACGATGCCCTGATCGCCGCGGAACTCGACGCCGCCGCCGCTGAGGCCGACGAGGACGACAGCGACGACGACGATTCCGACGACGATGAGAAGCCGCCCCGGCGTCGCCGCGGCCGGCGCGGAGGACGAGGTGGCCGCGGCCGCCGTCCCACCTCCGGCACGCTGGAGGCAACCTTTGACCACGGCGAGGAGGGCTACGGACTGTGGCTGGACCCCGCCGTGCAGGATGACCCCGTGTACGCCGAGCACTGGGCCGGTCACCGGCCCGTCGAGGTGACGATCGAGGAGGATCAGATCGTCATCCGCCGTGCCGGTGATGACGTGGACTCTGACGACTGACCGACCGGTGTCGGGCGCTCGGTGCTCCGGCGCCGGGCGTCCCGCCCCGCCCAGCTGAGCTCAGCCTCCGCTGAACCGCCGGCCGACCATGTAGTCGCCGGCCTCGCGTGCGTAGCGGGCGAAGGCCGCGCCGGTGACCGTCGTCATGTCCCACGCCTCGGGATGCGAGGGTGCGATCCGGGTGGCGATCCCAAAGCACCACTCGGTGCCCACGTCGGCCCAGTAGGCCGCCAGCTCGCCGACCAGGAACGACCCTCCGACGCGTCGGTGCAGCTCAGCCACCACGGCATCGACGACGCGATCCAGCCAGCGCCGGTCGGCCGGGTCGGCCGCGCGCAGGCGCCTCTCCCCCTCCTGCCAGAGGCCCATCACGTCCTCGAAGGGCAGCGGAGCGCTCACGGGCGCCCCGGGGAGGCCGAGGTCAGCGCGACGGGTGACCGGTGAGCACGTAGGGCTGCTCGCCGGGGCGCACCATGCCGAGCGCCCGCGCGTCGCGGACGATCGTGGCGGGCTGATTGAGCGCACTCTGCTGGCGGGTCAGGGCCGCGTTCTGGTGCTCGAGCCGGGTGACGATCACTTGCTGCCGACTGGCCTGAGCGCTGGTGGAGAGATAGGCCAGGGTCCGCTGCGCGTAGATCCCGATCACCACGACGATCACGACGAGCAGAGCGACCCTCCCGGCACGATCCCAGCGGACCCGTAGCATCGGCTCGCGCAGGGCGGCCATCCGGGGTGGGCGACGGGCAGCGGGCCGAGCGGACCGGCGCGAGGGGGCGGAGGCGGGACGGGCTGGCGGCATCGCCTACGCCCTTCGTTCGACGTCCCCGGGCTCCTTCCTGCTGCACAGCCCCATGCACGCTCAGCTCCGGCTCGGCTCAGGCCCGGAACGCGGACCGGCCCGGGTACTCGGCGTCGGGGCCGAGCGCCTCCTCGATGCGCAGCAGCTGGTTGTACTTGGCGACCCGATCACTGCGCGACGGCGCCCCGGTCTTGATCTGCCCGCAGCCGCAGGCGACGGCGAGATCGGCGATCGTGACGTCCTCGGTTTCGCCGGAGCGGTGCGACATGACCGCCGCATAGCCGGCCTCGCGGGCCATGCGGATCGCCGCCAGCGTCTCGGTCAGCGTGCCGATCTGGTTGACCTTGATGAGGATCGCATTGGCGACGCCGGCGTCGATGCCGCGCTTGAGGCGCTGGGTGTTGGTGACGAACAGGTCATCGCCGACCAGCTGGATGCGGTTGCCGATCTGGCTGGTCAGCGTCGCCCAGCCCTCCCAGTCCTCCTCGTCCATCCCGTCCTCGATCGAGACGATCGGGTAGCGGCCGACGAGATCGGTCCAGTATGCGGCCAGCTCGTCGGCCGACAGCGAGCGGCCCTCGTGCTCGAGCACGTACTTGCCGTCCCTGTAGAGCTCGGACACCGCGGGATCGAGCGCGATCGCCACCTGGTCTCCGGGCACGAACCCGGCGGCGCGGATGCCGGTGATCAGCACCTCGAGTGCCTGCTCGTTTGACTCCAGGTCAGGCGCGAAGCCGCCCTCGTCACCGACCGCGGTCGAGTGGCCCTCTGCCTTGAGCGTGGTCTTGAGGTGGTGAAAGACCTCGGCGCCCATCCGCAGCGCCTCGGTGAAGCGGCGCGCGCCAACCGGGACGATCATGAACTCCTGGAAGTCGACCGCGTTGTCGGCGTGGGCTCCGCCGTTGAGCACGTTCATCATCGGCACCGGCATGATGTGGGCGGTCTCGCCGCCCAGGTAGCGCCACAGGGGCTGGCGTTGCTCGGCGGCGGCGGCGTGGGCGGTGGCCAGCGAAACCGCGAGCGTCGCGTTGGCGCCCAGACGGGACTTGTTCGCGGTCCCGTCCAGCGCGATCAGGATCCGGTCCAGCGCAGCCTGGCCGGAGGCCTCCTGGCCGCGTACGGCGGTGGCGATCTCACCGTTGACATTGTCGACCGCGCGCAGAACCCCCTTGCCGAGGTAGTCCGACCCGCCGTCGCGCAGCTCGGTGGCCTCGAACTCACCCGTCGACGCGCCCGACGGCACCGCCGCCCTCCCCCACGCCCCGGACGCCAAGCTGAGCTCGACCTCGACGGTCGGATTGCCGCGGCTGTCCAGGATCTGACGGGCATGCACGTGCTCGATGTGGCTCATGTCGGTTCCGGTCCTCCTTCTGTCATCCGCGCGCGGGCGTAGTAGACGAGCTGCTGGCCAGGGGCGAGATCGTCCCAACTTGCGCCCTCCGATGTCGCCAGGGCATCGGCGTCGAGGACTCGGGAGCGGAAACGCTCCGACGCCGCGCGCAGCGCGAGCTCGGGATCGAGCTTGAGCTTCCGGGCGACATTGACGGCGGCGAACAGGACGTCACCGAGCTCGAGAAACCGCGCATCGTCGCTTCGGGCCTGCTCGAGCTCGACCAGCTCATCACGGATCGACTGCAGCGGAGCTTCGACACCTGGGAAGTCAAACCCGCTGGAGGCGGCACGGCGCTGGACCTTGCGAGCGTGCAGCAGGCCCGGGAGGTTCTCGGGCACCTCGCCGAACAGGCCCGGCTCGCGGCCGGGCTCGGTCTGCTTGATCGCGTCCCAGTTGCGCAGCACGTGCGCGGCGTTCTGCACCTCGGCCTCACCGAACACGTGCGGATGGCGGCGGATGAGCTTCTCGGTCACCTGCTCGGCGACGTCACGCAGCGAGCCGGCCTCGCGCTCCTCGAGCAGCAGGGAGAGGAACTGGACCTGGAAGAGCACGTCCCCGAGCTCGTCGGTGAGCTTGGCGTCGTCGCGGCGGTGGGCCGCGTCAGCGAGCTCGTATGCCTCCTCGACGGTGTGGGGGACGATCGTGCGCTCATCCTGCTCACGGTCCCAGGGACACTCGACCCGCAGGCGGCGGGTGATCGCGTTGAGCCGTTCCAGCGCGGCGGTGGCGTCGGCCTCCGGGCGCTCGCCGGTCGGGTGTTCGCCGCGCGGGTGTTCGCCCGTCGGGTGTTCGCCCGTCGGGGGCGAGCCGCTCGGGCGCGAGCCGCTCGGCACTTAGCCGGCCGGAGTGGTGCCGGTTCCGGCCGGGGCAGCCGTTCCGGGGGCAGCCGAGCCCGCGCACCGGGCGCACC
>JALYZB010000471.1 GCA_030945945.1 Actinomycetota bacterium
GCCCGGCGTCGCGCGCCGCGCGAGCCTCGGCCCGCGCCCGGAGCGGACCTTTCTCGCGCTCTGCATCGCGCTTCCCGAGCCCGGCGCGGCGATGCTCGAAGCGATCGATGCCGACGAGCTGCTGACCAGCGAGGTGCTGCGCCGCGCGGCGAACCACCTGCGCGGACGCACCGCGACCCCGATGTCCGATCTCCCGGCCGAGGACGACGAGCTCGCGCACGCGGTCTCGGACCTGGTCAGCCAGGCCGGCCGACTGCCCGACGTCCGTCTCGAGCGCCTGGAGCACAACCGGCTGATGCTCGAGTACGACCGGCTCGGCCGGGCGATCCTGCGCGCGCGGTCCGGTGGCGCAGGCAGCGCCTCGCAGCTGGGCGCCGAGCGCGAGCGAATCAGCGAGGCGATGCGCCAGATCAACTTCGACGTCGAGGGCTGAGAGGTGTGGTTCCGTCCGGATCGGGGTGGAACATATGTTCGTGTCAGTCCACGGCGAACATCTCGATCGGGAATCACTTCGGGTTCTGCTGGCCCAGGGCGAGAGCGTCGAGCGGATCGCCAAGCGCTTTCGCAGGCATCCCTCAACGGTGTCCTACTGGATGGCCAAGCATGGGCTGCAGGCGGCCGGACGCGAGAAGCATGGGCCGCGAGGCGGGATCGATCGCGCTCGGCTCACTGAGTTGGTGGAGGCCGGGATGAGCATCGCGGAGATCGCAATGGCTGTCGACCGCAGCAAGGGCACGGTGCGTCATTGGTTGCGGGCCTACGGGCTCACCGCGCAGGGAGGCGTGCGCGCGGCGACGGTCGGCGACGCTCGTGATGAAGGACGGTCCGAGCTCGAGCTGGTCTGCCCGAGCCACGGTCTGACTGCGTTCGTGATCGAGGGTCGCAGCTACTACCGCTGCCGGCGCTGCCGGCAGGAGAGTGTGGCCGAGCATCGCCGGCGACTCAAGCAGACCCTCGTGCGTGAGTCCGGCGGATGCTGTCGCATCTGCAGTTATGACCGGTGTTTTGCGGCGCTGCAGTTCCATCATCTCGTTCCCGCCGACAAACGCGCCGGGATCAGCGCCCGGGGCCTGACGATGTCGCTTGAGGCGCTGCGTGCCGAAGCCGCAAAGTGTGTCCTGCTGTGCTCGAATTGCCACGCCGAGGTTGAGAACGGATTGGCGACCGTTGGGTAGAGTGTCGCGCGGAGACGAGACGGCATCGGTTACGTCCAATACACCATAATCCGGGGTAGCTCAATGGCAGAGCATTCGGCTGTTAACCGAAGGGTTGTGGGTTCGAGTCCCACCCCCGGAGCTTCTCATGAGTGACCTGATCTGTGACCCGACGACGACGAGCGCCCCGCAGCGATGAAGCTCTACGTCTGTTAGGGCACCTGGACCGCCGGCACGCCGGTGCACGCCCACGCCTGCGGGGAGGCCCATCAGGCGCTCGTCGCTGCCGGACACCATCCCGAGGTCGCGCACTCCTACGGACTGGGGCGTCTACCGGCGGCGATCAACAACGCCTTTACCGGGCGGCGTGAGGTCAAGGCGCTGACCGGTCGCTACTGGCTGCCGGCGCTTGTCCTCGATGACGGCACGGCGATCGGCGGCTCGCAGCCGATCATCGAATGGGCCCGCGGGCATCCGGCGGCGTTGGCGACGGCCGCCGCCCCGGTCGCTTAGCTCTGCTCGCCCCAGTCGCTTCGCACGCTCGATCTCGCCCGTCGCGAATTAGCCTCGCCCGCGTCGAGCAAGGTCTTCGAGCAGATCCGCGGCCCGGGCCGGGCCCCCCCCGATCGGATTGGCCGCGGTCAGCCGCCGCACGGCGTTGGCCATCTGCGGACGTTCGAGCGCGCGCCGCACGCCGAGCGCGAGCGAGCGGGGGCCCAGTAGCGACCAGGGCAGACGGACTCCGACCCCGGCCCAGTCGGCCCGGGCGGCGTTCTCGGCCATGTCCCCGACGTGGGGCACGGTGAGCACTGCGGCACCGGAGGCCAGGGCGCGCACCATCGTCCCGTGCCCGGCGTGGCAGATGACCAGCGCGGACTTCGGCATCGTCTGGGCGTAGGAGATCCACTCGACCAGTCGCGTGTTGGCCGGGACGCGGGCCGGGCCGTCCAACGGCCGGCGGTTCCAGGTTGCCAGCACCCGAACCGGCTCGCGCCCGAGGCCGGCGAGCGCGGCTCGCAGCAGCCGGTGCTCGGGATCCTGGGCGGTAGACGGGGCCACGAGCACCAGCGGCGCGTCGCCGGGCGGCGGTTCGACGGGCTCGGCCGGCGGCTCCCAGATAAGCGGGCCGACGACGTGCACATGGCCGGGCCAGTTACGCGGATACTCGAGCTCCGGGTATGTCCCGACGAGGACCAGCTCGGTGCTGAGGCCGCCGTGAAAGCGCGTCACCGGTGCCAGGCCGAGCTGATGGCGGGTGTCGTTGAGCTGGTCTCGGCCCTGCGCCAGACCCCTGGCCACCGGCCGGTCAAACACCCGCCACAGAGTCCGGCCAAGCCCCGTGCGCGGCATTCGCGCCCCAAGGGCATAGGGGGGAAAGCCCGATGCGCCGACCGGGTACACGTGGGGGATCAGCGTGGCCACGGGCAGCCCCTCGAGCTCACCGGCCAGGGCCGGGGCGAGCGTGAGGATGTCGTGCACGACGACATCGGGACCCGCCCGCGCGACCGTCGGCCGGGTCTGCGCCGTGGCCCGCACCACCGCCTCATAGAGGCTCAGCGGGCGCTCTTGGGTCGGGAACACCGGGTACTCGGGCGCTGGTCGGAAGTCCATGCCCGCGGCCTGCGCCGGCTGGCGCCATCGCTCCCAGGTCTCGTAGGTGACCGCGTGGCCGCGCCCGACGAGCTCACGGCCGAGCGCGAGCATCGGGAAGGCATGGCCGGGCTGGCCGAAGGCTCCGAGAAAGAACCGCAGGGGCCGGGTCAAGCCGCCAGCTCGGCGACCACGCGCAGCTGCTCGATCCGGTCGGCCGCGGCGAACGCCATCGGGCTCACCGTCAGGGTCCCAACCCCTGCCTCGCGAAACGCCGCCATCCGCTCGCGCACGACTTCACGCGGCCCGCATAGGGAGACCAGGTCGATCAGCTTGGCCGGGATCGCCGCGCCCGCCTCGGTCTTCTTGCCGTCCAGGTAGAGATCCTGGATCTCGGCCGCCGCCGCTTCGAAGCCGTAGCGCTGAACCAGCTGGTTGTAGAAGTTCTGCTTGCGAGACCCCATCCCGCCGATGTAGAGCGCGAGGATCGGGCGCATCAGGTCCCGGGCCGCCTCTCGGTCGTCGGCCACGCAGACCTGCACGGTAGGAGCGATGTCAAAGCCGTCAAGGGTGCACCCGGCCCGGTCGGCGCCCTGCTGCAACAGGCCGCGGAGCTGGTCGACGTGCTCGGGGGAGAAGAAGCTCGGTATCCAGCCGTCGGCGATCTCGCCGGCCAGTGCGGTGTTGCGAGGCCCGATCGCGGCCAGGTAGATCGGAATCCGTTCCTGGACGGGGGTGATCATCAGCTTCAGCGCCTTCCCGGGCCCGTCGGGGAGCGGCAGTTCGAGCGTCTCGCCGTGGTACTCGAGTCGCTCCCGTGCCAGCGCCTGGCGCACGACGGCGACGTACTCGCGGGTGCGCTGCAGCTGACGGCCGAAGCGCTGTCCGTGCCAGCCCTCGGCGACCTGCGGGCCCGAGGAGCCGATGCCCAGGATCATCCGCCCGCCCGAGAGCTCGTCGATCGTCGCGGCGGTCATCGCGGTCATCGCCGCGCTGCGGCCCGGCATCTGGAAGATCCCCGAGGCAAGCTTGATCGTGCTGGTTCCCGCGGCCAGCCAGGCGAGCACGGTGGCGGCATCGGAGCCGTAGGCCTCCGCGGCCCAGACCGAGTCATATCCGAGCCGCTCGGCCTCCTGCACGACCTCCAGCTGCTCCCGCGGACCCAGGCCCAGACCCCGGTAGCCGACGTTGATGCCCAGTCGCAATGCAAGGTTCCTTTCACGGCGAGGAAGTCGCTTCTCGCTGCCGACGGCCCGGGTACGGTGACGACGCGGCGGGAGACCTATCGGGCACCCGCCGCGAACCCTATGCGAACCCGGCCCCGCGCGACCAGCAGAGACCTCCGCCTTGCCGTCGCCTGCCTCCCCCGGCACACGCGCGAGGCAATGCTCACGGGCATCTCGGGCAACGACATCATCGTCGGCGCCTATGCCCACCGGGGACGGGATCTGCCCAATGCTCGCGGCTCACCGCAACGGGGGTCGTACGAACTTCATCGGCTTCGCCAACGCCTGGGACCGCTTCGCCACCCGGGACGGGCGGCGGGGTCGGACCCGTCGTGCGACCGAGCGCGAGCTGCGCGCGCTCCGGGCCTACCTGGAGGCGAGCCTGCTCGAGGACGACGCCCCGCTGAACGATCTCGCCGCCGCCCGGGCCGCGCATGATGGACTCGTCCGGAGCGCGCCCGGCCCGGTGACGCCGATCGGCGCCCCGAGCTCGACAGCCTTCCCGGTTGGGCGTGGACGCGGCTCGTGCGCCGCTACGACGATTACCAGCGCCTGCTCGAGCGACTGAACGCCGAGTCCGAGCGAGTCGGCGGCGACGGCGCCTGCGTCCCTCGCCGAAAGCCCGTCACGGCGAGCTGAACCCGCTAGCCCTGGACGTCCCCGCCGGGGCGCTGGAAGATGATCTCGGGGATCACGCAGGCGGGAGAGACCCGCAGCAGCATGCGCACACCCTCGGCGATGTCCTCGGGGCGGATCATGTCCTCGGCGGCGACACTGCCCTTGACGAAGTCCGTCATCGGAGTGTCGACGAACGCCGGGCACATTGCGCAGGACTTGATCCCCTCGCCACCGAGCTCCTTGTTCATCGCCTCGGTGAAGCCGACCACGCCGTGCTTGGTGGCCGAGTAGACCGACAGCCAGGCCTCGCCGGCCTTGCCCGAGATCGAGGCGGTGTTGACGACGATCGCGTTGTGATGCTCGGCCGCCGCTGCGCGCAGCAGGTCCACACTCTCACGGTAGAACAGCACGATCGAACGCAGGTTGACGTCGAGCTGCAGGTCCAGCCGCTTGGTCACGATCTCCGCGACCGGCGCGCCGATGCCCACCCCGGCGTTGTTGACCAGCAGGTCCAGGCGGCCGAAGCCCTCCCGGTGCGCGCCGACGAGCGCCTGCACGGTCGCCTCATCGGCCATGTTGCCCGCCATCGAGGCGACACGGTCCCCACCGTCGAGCCGGGCCACCGCGGCCTCGAGCTTGTCGGGCCGGCGCCCGGAGATGGTTACCGACCATCCCTCATCGAGCAGCATGCGGGCGATCGCATAACCGATTCCGCTCGACGCGCCCGTCACGATCGCTGCTCGCAGTGCCATCTGATCTCCTCATCCTCGGTTGCCTGACCGCGGGTATCCAATCAGGCGGTGGCCCCGGGCGCGAGATGCTCCGGAGGGCCGACCGGCGGCGCGGACGGCCGGCCGGGGGATACTTCGATCCATGGACGATCGCACGCGGGCGCCTGAGCGTGGTCCCGGGCCCGTGCCGGCCCCGGTTCCGGTGAGCCCCGCCGGCTGGCCATCCCCGGCGGTCGCGCCCGAGGGCCCCCAACGGCGCACCAGTCCGGTCGAGCTCCTGTGGGATCTCGTGTTCGTGTTCGCCATCACCCAGGTGACGACGCTGTTGGCCGTGCGGCCCGGGTGGGGGCGGTTCGGGGAGGCGATGCTCGCGCTCGCGCTGGTCTGGTGGGCGTGGTCGGCGTTCGTGTGGGCGGCCAACGCGCAGGCCGAGGACTCGGGTGCGCTGCGCGCGTACCTGCTCGCCGCCACTGTGCTGATCTTCATCACGGGCCTCGCGCTGCCCCAGGCATTCGGGCGCGAAGGCCTGCTGTTCGCCGGTGCCTACACGCTCGTGCGGCTGTTGCACCTCGCCGTGTACATCGACGCCTCCCGGCGCGGGAGCGCCTCGGCGGCGGCGATCGCCGGTTTCGCGGCCACGGTGGTCGCGGGGATGGCACTGCTGCTGATCGGAGCAGTCGCCCTGCGCGGCTGGCCTCGCGCCGCTTTGTGGTCGGTCGCGGCGGTGATTGACTACTCGGGCCCCGCCTGGCTGACCCGCGAGCGCCTGCGTGGCCTGCAGCGGGTCGCCGTCGAGCACTTCGCCGAGCGCTACGGGCTGTTCGTGCTGATCTGCCTGGGTGAATCAGTGGTGGCGATCGGCCTGGGAGTCGGATCCGGCCAGCGCCGGCTCGGCGCCGCGGCGCTCCTCTCCGCCGGCCTTGCGCTGTTGACTGCGGTCGGCATGTGGTGGACCTACTTCGACCGTCTCGCCGCCGAGGCGACCCGGCGGCTGCGCGAGCACCGCGACCCCGTCCTCGCCGCGGCCGACGGCTACAGCTACCTGCACCTGGTGATCGTGGCGGGGATCATCGTCTTCGCCGGCGGGGTCAAGCTCGTCGTCCACGGCGCCGCGGGGTCTCCCATGCCGACCACCGGCCGGCTGGCGCTGTGCGGCGGGGTGGCGCTGTACTCGGCCGGGGTCGCCGCATTCGCGCTGCGGCTGACCGGTGAGCTGACGCTCGGCCGGCCGCTGCTGGCGGTCGCACTTCTCGCGCTGTTCGCGCTCGGGGGCGGGATTCCGGCCTGGACGGTCGCGGCGGGAATCGCGGTCCTCACCCTCGGCCTGTGCGTCGCCGAGTCCCGCGCCGCGGACCCGGCGCTCTGGACAGTACGCGCCGGGCCGCGGATCGCCGATCAGCCTCCGGACGGGGTCAGCGCGCGACCCCGAAGCTGAACGCCGTCGTCGCGTCAACGGGGTGCCGGGGTTCAGCGTCGTGGACGGGAAGCTCGGCTGGTTGGGCGAGTCCGGCTAGTGCTGGGTCTCCGGATCCATCGCGCGCGCGGCCAGTCGCAGGCCGCGGCCGTCGAGGATCCAGTTGTGGTCGTAGCCGTGGGCGAGCAGCCGCAACGGGAACCATGCAACTGTGTGAACGCTCACACCACGCGCGTGGGCGGGTCCAGCAGTGCGCCCAGATACCCCACCATCCGGTGAGTGAGCGAGGAGGCGAACCGCAGCTCGGGCCCGAGCGGTGGCCCGGGCGCGCTGAGCACGGTGGGGATCTGCTCTGCGACATCGGGCGCGAAGCGGTCCAGGACCGCGGCGGCCACGTGGGTTGCGGAGCGCACCACGCTCGGCTCAAAGGACCACAGCACCTCGAACTGACGCTGGAGATCGGGAAGCGCCCTCTGGCTGGCGTGCTCCCAGGCGGCGAGGCAGACCGCGCCCCCGGGGGAGTCGATGATTAAGGTCCACTCACGCGCCATCGCCTCGGTTCCGGCGACCGGCACCTCGATCGGCGCGCCGGACGGGTGCGCTCGCTCGGGGAAGTCCGCTACCGCGACGACGAGGTCGGCGGTTCGGGCCAGCTCAGACCAGCGCCGTCGCGCCTGGCGAAAGAAGCGTTCACGCTGAAAGCAGCCGAGCACGAAACCCGACGCCGCTCGGGCGCAGAACTCGTCCTCCAGCGCGTGGGTCAGCCCGAGCACGGCACGCTTGGTCAGCACCGCGGGCGACACCTCGGGGTGGCGCTCGCGCAGGCCGGCGAACACCGACACCGGGATCGGCGGGGCTGACTGCCGGACTCGCTGAATCGCTGCGGTCATGGACAGGCCATCGGACCGCAGTCGGGCCACCTCGCGGATCTGGTCGACGTCGTGGTTGCTGTAGCGGCGATGGCCGCCGGGCAGCCGGATCGGGGTGGGGAACTCGTATCGGCTCTCCCACATCCTCAGCGTGCCGGCCGGAACACCGGTCCGCTCGGCCAGCTGAGCTGTGCTCAGTTCTCCAGTTGACGGCTCGATGTCGGAAACGTAACACCTTGTTGAAGTTTTTCCAACAGCGGATAGGGTAGGTACATGACCAACCCCATGCCGACCACCGACAGCGAGAAGCGCTAGATGCGCGTGCTCATCACGGGCGCCACCGGAACACTCGGTCTGGCGCTGGCCGACACGCTGGGCGCTCGCGGCGACGAGGTCGTCGCCCTCTCCCGCGATCCCGAACGCGGCCAGCGCGTGCTCGGCGAGGGCGTCGAGGTCCACGCGTGGCCGGAGCCGACTCAGGCGCCCCCGCCGGCGCGTGCCCTGGGCGGCGTGGAGGCGATCGTGCACCTGCTGGGCGAGCCCGTCGCCCAGCGGTGGACCGGCGAAGCGCGGACACGGATTCGTGAGTCGCGCGTGCTCGGGACCCGGATGCTCGTCCAGGCGGTCCGCGATCTGCCCGCCGCGCGGCGCCCCAAGGCGCTCATCTCGCAGTCGGCGACCGGATACTACGGCCCGCGCGGCGACGCTCCCCTGGACGAGCACGCGTCGGCTGGGGACGATTTTCTCGCCCAGGTCGTGGTCGCCTGGGAGGCGGAGGCAACCGAGGCGCAGTCGATGATGCGCGTCGCCCTCACCCGGACCGGCGTGGTGCTCTCGCCCGAGGGTGGCGCGCTGGCCAAGATGCTGCCGTTTTTCAAGCTGGGGGTCGGCGGCCCGGTGGCCGGTGGCCAGCAGTACGTCCCGTGGATCCATCGCGATGACGTGGTCGGCGCGCTGATCTGCTGCGTCGATGACACGACTGCTGACGGCCCGGTGAACCTCACCGCGCCCAACCCGGTCACCAACACCGAGCTCTCACGCGCGCTCGGCCGCGCCCTGGGGCGGCCCGCCGTGCTCCCCGTCCCGGCCTTTGCGATCAAGCTGCTGTACGGCGACATGGCCGAGATGGTCACCACCGGCCAGCGGGCCGTGCCGGCCCGCCTGCGCCAGCTCGGCTATGAGTTTCACCACCCGGAGGTGGAGCCGGCGCTGCGCGACGTGCTCTCCGGTCAGTGAGCCGGCACCGGATCGAGCGCGAGCAGATGCTGCCGCGCCGGATCGATGAGGTGATCGCATTCTTCGCGCAGGCCCGCAACCTGGAGCGGATCACGCCGCCCTGGCTGGTCTTCCGGGTCCTGACACCCGAACCGATCGAGATGCGGGTGGGCGCGCTGATCGACTACCGCCTGCGTGTGCACGGGATCCCGCTGAGCTGGACGACGCGCATCGAACAGTGGGAACCCGGGGCGGGGTTCGTGGATCGTCAGATCGCGGGTCCGTACCGGCTCTGGCATCACCGTCACACGTTCCGCGCCCAGGGCGACAGCACGATCGTCACCGATGTCGTGGACTACGCGCTGCCGTTCGGGCCGCTCGGAGAGCTCGCCCATCGGTTGTTCGTTCGCCGTGACCTGGAGCGGATCTTCGCCTACCGGCATGCCGCGGCGGCGCGCGAGCTGACGTGACGGCGATCGTCTGGTACCGGCGCGATCTGCGTGTGCACGACCATCCGGCGCTGCGCGCCGCCGTTGACGAGCACGATGTGGTCGCTCCCGCTTTCTGCTTTGACGACCGGCTGCTCACCGGCCGCCACGCGTCGGGCAACCGCACCCAGTTCATGCTCGAGTGCCTGTCCGACCTCGATGCGTCGCTGCGCGATCGCGGCGGATGCCTGTATGTGCGCCGGGGGCGGCCCGAGCTCGAGCTCCCGGCGCTGGCCCAGGAGATCGGTGCGACGGCCGTGTATGTCACGCGTGACGTCGGGCCGTTGGCACGCAAACGTGAGGAGCAGGTCCGAGCGGCGCTGGCGGAGATCGAGATCGAGCTGCTGACCCACCCGGGGCTGTTCGCGGTCGACGCCCTGGGCGCGATCCGGACCGGCGCGGGCAGTCCCTACACCGTGTTCACGCCATTCTGGCGCAACTGGTCGGGCCAGCCGCGGCGCGAGGTGATCGGGGCAGCTCGATCGGTCCCGGCCCCGAGCGGCCGTGTCACCCGGGGACAGCTGCCCACGCTGGCGGCTCTCGGCCTGCAGCAGGAGGCCGACGATCCCGCGCCCGGTGGCGAGTCGGCGGGCCGCGCCGCCTTGGAGCGCTTCCTCGGCGGGCCGATCAGCGACTATTCGGAGGGACGCAACGCGCTCACCGGCGAGAGCGTCTCGCGCCTGTCTCCGTACCTGCACTTCGGCTGCCTGTCCCCACGTGAGATCGAGCAGCGCCTGCCGAGCGGCGCCGGCGCGGCCGCCTTTCATCGTCAGCTCTGCTGGCGCGACTTCTACGCCCACGTGCTCGGGCACTTCCCTGCCAACGCCCGCTCCGAGTTTCAGCAACGCTACCGCGGGACGATTCGCTGGAGCCACGCCGAGAAACGCTTTCAGGCTTGGTGCGAGGGCCGGACGGGTTTTCCGAGCGTCGATGCCGGCATGCGCCAGCTGAGCCGTGAGGGCTGGATGCACAACCGTGCCCGGCTGATCGTCGGGTCGTTTCTGACCAAGGACCTCGGCATTGACTGGCGCTGGGGCGAGCGCTGGTTCATGCGCCACCTGATCGACGGTGATCAGGCCTCCAACAACGGCAACTGGCAGTGGATTGCGTCAGTCGGAGTCGATCCCGCCCCCGCGTTTCAGCGGATCTTCAACCCGACCCTCCAGCAGCAGCGTTTCGACCCCGGCGGCGGCTATGTCCGGCGCTATGTCCCGGAGTTGGCCGACGTGCCCGATGACTTCCTGGCCGAGCCGTGGACGATGCCCAAGGAGGTCCAGGAGCGGGCCGGCTGCCGGATCGGCCGCGACTACCCGAAGCCGATCGTCGACCATCGCCGGGCACGCGAGGAGGCGCTGGCGCGCTACCGGGTCTGACCCGGGCGGGGGTGACGTACCACCCGGCCGACCATCCGGAGGCGATCTGAAAGAGCCTTGCCGATCGGCGCGGGCACGAGGAAATCTGAAAGCACCTTTCAGGTCTCGTCGACATGCCCGAAACCTGGTGGCCGCGGCCACCAGGTTTCGGCATCATCGGTCTGGTGGTCTGGACCGCCGTCGGGCCGAGAGCAGCGGACAGGCGATCGGAATGATCGCCGCCGGCGTGCTCACCGGGCCGCTCGGCTCGCGGTCACGCTCGATCTCCAGGGGGGCGCTGTACCTCGCTGCGGCCGGACTGGCCGTCGCGCTCCTGGCCGCCCCGCCCCGGCGGCTGCCGCCGCGCTTGACCAAGACGTCGGCGTGAGCGATCGTGGCCGGATGAATCCTCGCCGTCACGCTGGGCCGCGGGTGGACCTGAACCTCGTCCGGCGCCTGGAGACAGCTGCGAGGCGAGGGTGGCCCGCCGCGACCGAGCGCGAGACTCCGGGCGGCTGGGTCCTGCGGGCCACTCCGGGGCTGGATCGCGGGCGCTGCAACCATGCGTTGACACCGTGTCGCGCGCTCGCTGGGCGGGAGCTGGCCGGAGCGATTGCGTCAGTTGTGTCCTTCGCGGACGAGCACGGTCTGCGCCCCGGGATCCAGGTCAGCCCGATCGCGCTGCACGGCCGGCTCGAGTCCGAGCTCGACGCGCGCGGCTGGGAGCAGCAGGGGTCGACCTTGGTGCTCGCGGGTCCGCCCCCGGCCGCGTTTGCGTCACTGGACCCGGAGCTGGTGATCTGCGATCACGCCGATGAGGAGTGGCTGGCGGCCTGGGGTCGCTGCGAGCCCGGCCGTGACGTCGTCGCCCATGCCGCCACGGTGTTCGCCGCTCTGCGCGGCCGCGCGTGCTTTGCCCGCGTGGGCCATGTGGCCGTGGTGATCGGCGTCCCGTGGGCCGGGACGATCGGCATGTTCTGCCTCGCCGTCGATCCGGCTCGCCGGCGCGAGGGCCTGGCGCGCGGGCTCGCCGGTGGTCTGCTTCACCCACCGTGCCATGGCGAGCTGATCTACGTGCAGGTGGAGGCGGGCAACACGGCCGCGCTGTCCCTCTACCAACGTCTCGGGCTGCGCGAGGTCTACCGCTACCGCCACCGGGTCGCCCCGGCGAGCTCCCGTGATCAGCCGGTCAGCGCCGGCCCCGGGTGAACCGCTTGGGCAGCGAGACCGGGGAGATGCGGTCGACGGCCTCGCCGGCCAGCAGACGAGGCTCGAGCTTGGCGACCAGCTCGGCGAGCTCCTCGCGATCGGCGGCGCTGAGGTGACTGGGGCGTCCGCGCGCGATCCGGACCAGGCCGATCAAGCGACGGCGCTCGGCCGGGCTCAAGCGCAGCAGGTGGTCACGAGCCAGCAGTCCGACCTCGGCGATCGAGATCAGTTTAAAAACGGGCAGCTGGCGCAGACCCGGAACATGCGTCGCGGCGCGGCCGAGCGATCGGGTGATCAATCCATGGGCGATGTGGGCGAGTCTAGTGCCCCGTCGGGCGGATTCGGCGGCCGCCGCGCCTGGGCAGCCCCCGCACCGTGGCCGGGTGCTGTGGCCGGGGGCCGATGACGATCTTCTCGGGGGGCAACGGCGGCGCGAACAGGAACCCCTGGCCGAACGGACATCCCGAGAGCCGCAGCAGCTCGCGCTGACGCTGGGTCTCGACGCCCTCGGCGACGACCTGGATGTCCATGCCGTCCCCGATGGCGAGGATCGCGCGCAGCACCGCGAGGTCGCGCCGGTCGGCCCCGAGCCCGTCCAGGAATGAGCGGTCGGCCTTGATGATGTCGACGGGGAATCGCTTGAGATAGCTCAGCGCGGAGTATCCGGTCCCAAAGTCGTCCAGGGCGATGCGGACGCCGAGCTGGCGGATCTGGTCGAGGTTGCGTCGGGCCACCGGTTCGGGTGTCATGAACACGCCCTCGGTGATCTCGAGCACCAGGGCCGGGCCCGGGAGACGGTTGGTGAGCAGGATGCTGTTCACGACCTCGGCGAAGTTGGGCACCGCAAGCTGAACAGGGGAGAGGTTGACGGTGATTTGCAGGTTCTGGGCAGACTCCGATCGCCAGCGCGCCAGTTGGCGGCAGGCGGTTCGCAGTACGTGCTCGCCGATCAGCACGACCTCGCCGGTCGCCTCGGCAACGGGGATGAACTCGGCGGGACCGACGAGGCCGAACTCGGGGTGCTGCCAGCGCGCCAGTGCCTCAAAGCCGAAGGTGGTCCCTGTGGCCAGTTCGACGATGGGCTGGAAGGCCACCGCGATCTCGCCGCGCGCGACGGCGCCCCGCAACGCTCCACGCCTCCGCAGGCGTGACGCCGAGCTCACGGCGCGGCGGGCGTCGGCGACCATGATGCGGCCGCGCTGAGCCTTGGCCAGGCGCATGACCTCCGCGGCGCGTGTGATCACCTGGTCGGCGCCCCCGTCATCGTCGTCGACGGCGCCCGAGGCGATGCCGGCCGTGACGCTGACCTGCAATTGGTCGCTGCGGATCCTGACCGCCTGAGCAGAGACCTCCTCCCGGATGCGGTGCGCGAGCGCGAGCGCCTGCAGCTGGTCATCAACGCCGCTGCGGAGGATCACGAAGACGTCGCCCTCCAGACGGCCGAAGACGTCATCGGGTCCGAGCCCATGGGCGATTCGGCGCGCGACGAGCTTGAGGATCCGGTCACCCTGGATCGTGCCGTAGGCCTCGTTAACCGCGCCGAGGTCGTTGACGTCGACGGTGACCGCGACCAGGTCGCCGGACGTCTGGCGGCCCGCGATCTGCTCCGCGTGGGCGACGGTGAGCGCTCGGGACGGCAGCCCGGTGAGTTGGTCATGCAGCCGCTGCCGGGCCGTGGTGTATCGCAGGCCGATCAGCGCCTGGACGGCTGCCGCGAGGTCGGCGAGGATCCGCAGATCGCGCTGCGCCCAGCGGCGCGGCTCGGCGTCGACGACGCACAGTGTCCCGACGGCATGGCCGTCCTCCAGCACGAGCGGCACGCCGGCGTAGGCAATCGCCGAGAGGTCACGGATGGCCGGATTGTCGGCCACGGTCAGGTTCTGCCGTGTGTCCTCGATGACCAGTGCGCGTCCGGAGGCGACGGCGTGCTTGCAGAACGAATGGCTGAGCGGCGTCTGGCGCGCGGACGCCCACGGCTCGGGCAGGCCGTGCTGGCTCTTGAAGAACTGGCGATCGCGGTCGACCAGCGAGACGAGCGAGACCGGCGCCTCGAGGAGCTCGGAGGCCAGCCGTGTGAAGCGATCGAAGTCCTCCTCCGGAGGCGTGCCCAGGATTCCCAGGTCGCGCAGCGCAGCGAGACGGGCGCCGTTGTCGACCACGGCTGAGCTGCGCCGGGATGTGGACAAGCTGATCCGCGGGGATGAGTCGGCGATCGCCACGGGGGGCAGAATCGGCGCAAGGCAGCGAAACCTGAGGTGGCGAACAGAAAAAATGGCGTTTCGGCGCTCAAGCTGCGCAACTTGAGCGCTATTGCGACCGGTTGGACGTTTGTTCGATGACTGTAGGGGAACGTGAGAATGTCGCCGACCCCCTCAAGCTCATCTGACCGGGCGGGCTATCTTAGGCCGTCCTGATGGGCACCCCGCGGTTCGATCTGCAGTCGCACTCGCGCCACTCCGACGGGGCACTGGGCGCCGGCGAGGTGGTCGCGGCCGCCGCCGCCGCGGGCGTGGAGCTGCTCGCGCTCACCGATCACGACACCGTCTCCGGGGTCTCGGAGGCGATCGCCGCCGGCGCCCAGCAGGGCATCAAGGTGATCGCGGCCGTCGAGCTGTCGGCCGTCGATGGCCGACACGAGGATCTGCACGTGCTCGGCTACGGCTTCGATCACCGTGATCCCGACCTGCTGCGCGTGCTCGAGCACTATCGCGGCGATCGCACCCGCCGCGGACTGGCCATGGCTGCCGCCCTGCGCGAGCTGGGGTTCTCGCTCGCCGATTCGGCCCTGACCACGCAATTGAAGGACGGCGGCTCGATCGGCCGTCCCCATCTGGCCCGGGCCGTGACCGAGCATCCGGACAACCGCGAGCGGCTGATCGCCGAGTCACTGTCTGAGCCCACGCTCGTCCTGCAGTCCTATCTGCTGCCGGGACAGGCCGCCTACCGGGGCCGCAGCACTCCGACCGTCGGCGAGGCGATCGCCACCATCCACGCGGCGGGCGGTGTCGCAGTGTGGGCACACCCGTTCTGGGACCTGCAGGACACCGCCGAGGTGCAGGCCGCGGTCGAGCGCTTCGTGCAGCTCGGCCTGGACGGCGTCGAGGCCTTTTACGTCACCCATGACGCCGAGCAGACCCGCTTTCTCTCGGCGCTGTGCGATGAGCTCGAGTTGCTCAGCACCGGGTCCGCTGACTTCCACGGACCCGAACACCGGATGTTCTCGCGCTTTCGCGCCTTCTCGCTGCACGGCTGCGATCCCCACCTGGGGCCGATCTCCGGCACCTGATCACCGCGCCGACCCCCGCCCATCGCCCCGGGGTGTGAGAAGCTTGCCGCCGGCCAGCGGCGCACAGGGGAGAGGATTGGGCTTCTTTCATCGGGATGAGCACGAGGACGACGAGCGTGCGCAGGCGCGCGCCCGCGTGGCGGACGGGCACATCCCGCCGCAGGCGCGGGCCCGGCTGCGCGCTCTGGCCTCTGACAGCTCGCTGTTCACCAGCGGCCTGTCGGTGAGCGAGTTTGCGCTGCTGGACCGGATGGGGCCCCAGCCACTGGCCCAAGTGATGGGCGCCAGCGTGGTGCGGCCGGGATGGCAGTATCTACCGGCGCTCGATCCAGGCCTGGCGGTCACGCAAACCTGGTCCTCGCCCTACACCGCCGGCTCCTGGCAACCCTGGCGAGGTCCCTATACAGAGGCCTCACCGGCTCAGGTCCGCAACTACGTGTGGCACGCCGAGGTCATCTGCGAGCTGGACGTCCTCACCGCCGCCTGGAACCTCGCCCGCCGCCGAGCCCTTGACCGGCTCACCGAGGAGGCGCTCGAGCTCGGCGCCGACGCGGTGGTCGGGGTGCGCCTGCACCGCTCCGACCATGATCTCGGCGCCGGCACGATCGAGTTCGTCGTGACCGGAACCGCGATCCGGCTCCCGGGTGGCACCGGCACCGAGCGGCCCCGGCTCACCGACCTCTCGGTTCAGGATTACTGGCGCCTGCAGGTCGCCGGCCGGGAGCCGGTCGGGCTGGTGGCCACGACGACCGTGGTGTTCGCTGCGCCCGCGCGCACGACGCGGATCGCGCGGGCCTGGCGCATCGCCGCCAACCTGGAGCTCGACGAGCTCAGCACGGCCTTCCGGTCCGCGCGCGAGACGGTCAGGGCGCGGATCGAGAGCCAGGTCCGCGACGCCCACGGAGCTGGTGCGGTGGGCGTGTCGCTCGAGCACTCCGTCCGCCGCGACAAGCTCGCGCTCGCCTTGTCGCTGGGCTCGGCCTCCCAGCGTGGCTGGCAACGCGGCCGGGCGGGGGTGCCCTACTTCGTGTCCGGGCACGCCGACACCGAGCGGCGCGGATGGGTGATCACCATGCACGCGGCCGGTACGGCGGTGCGCCCGCGGTCCGGGGCTCCGGCGCGCGCAACGGCGACCCGGGTGGCGTTGCGGATGGGAGCGCGATGACCGACTATGACCCGACCTCCCTGGAGGGCGTGCCCGAATCCGGCCGCCAGCGGCTGGCCCAGAACCGCGAGGGGCTGTACACGTCGGATCTCAGCGTCAACGAGTTCCTGCTTGTCTCCGAGGCCGGGTTTGACCCGGTCGGCCTGGTCGTCGGGAGCTCGATCTTCCACATCGGCTTTCAGGTCACCGGCCCGACGACCAGCCGGGAGCTGGACGTCCTCTCGCAGGCGATGTACAGCGCGCGGCACCTGGCGATGACCCGAATGGAGGAGGAGGCCGACGAGCTCGGCGCCGACGGCATTGTCGGCGTCCGTCTGGACATCGGTCGCTACGAATGGGGCGCGAACATGGCCGAGTTCATCGCCATCGGCACCGCGGTCAGACACCGTGAAGGAGTGCTGCACCGCGCGCCCAACGGGCGGCCGTTTCAGAGTGACCTCTCCGGCCAGGAGTTCTGGACGCTGCTGCGCACCGGCCACCGTCCGGTCGGGATGGTGATGGGTTCGTGCGTCTACCACGTGGGCCGCCGCGGTCCGCTGCGCACAGTGGCCCAGACGGGGCGCAACGTCGAGCTGCCGAACTTCACCCAGGCCCTCTACGACGCCCGGGAGCTGGCCATGCAGAGGATGCAGACCGAGGCCCAGGAGCTCAGTGCGGAGGGGATCGTCGGCGTGTCATTGTCCGAGCGCAGTCATGGCTGGGGCAGCCATGTGATCGAGTTCTTCGCGCTCGGCACCGCGATCGTCTCCACCGGGACCGGCGAGAAGATCGAGCCGCCGATCACCGTGCTCGACCTCAACGACCGCTGACCCGTCGGGCCCCGAGTGCTCCGTGGCGACTGGACCCCGATTCGCTGGGGCGCCGCACGCCCCGAACTAAGCTGGTTGAGATGTCAACAAGAACGTGGTTCATCACTGGAAGTTCACGCGGCTTCGGCCGTGAATGGGCGGCCGCCGCGCTGGCCCGCGGCGACCGGGTCGTGGGCACGGCCCGCGATGCGTCGACGCTGGACGAGCTCAAGGCCGAGCATGGCGACGCGCTGCTGGTGCTGCCGCTCGACGTCACCGACCGCAACGCCGTCTTTACCACCGTCCAGCAGGCGCATGACCACTTTGGGTCGCTTGACATCGTGGTCAACAACGCCGGCTACGGGCAGTTCGGGGCCATCGAAGAGCTCTCCGAGCGCGACGCCCGCGAGCAGATCGAGACCAATGTGTTCGGCGCTCTGTGGGTGACCCAGGCCGCGCTCCCGTTCCTGCGTGAGGCCGGCCGCGGTCATTTCCTGCAGGTCTCGTCGATCGGCGGGATCAGCGCGTTCGCTGGGATCGGCATGTACCACGCCTCCAAGTGGGCGCTGGAGGGCTTCAGTCAGTCGCTGGCCCAGGAGGTGTCGGGCTTCGGGATCCATGTGACCTTGATCGAGCCCGGAGGCTTCTCCACCGATTGGGCCGGCCCCTCGGCCCGCCACGCCGAGCCGTTAGACGCCTATGCCGAGCTGCACGAGGCCGCCAACCAGCGCCGGTCCGGCAACGCGCCGGGTGACCCGGTGGCCTCCTCCGAGGCCGTGATGCGGATCGTCGACGCCGAGCAGCCGCCGCTGCGGGCCTTCTTCGGCACCGCGCCGCTGCAGATCGCCGAGCGTGACTACGCCAGTCGCCTGGCGAACTGGCGCGAGTGGCAGCCGGTGGCCGAGCTCGCCCAGGGCCAGCCCGCCTGACTTCGCTGACTGACCGGGGCAGCCGATGCGCGTGGCACGATCTCAGACCGTGTCCGCCCCGGCCGTCCCCCGGCTCAGCCTCCCCGTCGCGCGACGCATCGCGCTCGCCGCCCAGGGCTTCTCGCGCCCGCGGTCCGCGGCGCCCCCCAGCACAGCGCGGATCACCGCGCTGGTGCGCCGGCTTGGACTTCTGCAGCTGGATTCCGTCAACGTTTTCCAACGCGCGCACTACATGCCGGTCTTCTCGCGCCTGGGCCCCTACGACATCGCGCGTCTGGACCGGATCGCGGGTCACGGCCGCGGACGGATCGACCGGCGGTTGGTCGAGTATTGGGCTCACGAGGCGTCGCTGGTCCCGCTCGAACTGCATCCCCTGCTGCGCTGGCGGATGGCCGATCTGGACCGCGAGGCGTGGGGGTCGATGGTGCGGATCGCGCGAGAGGAGCCCGAGCTGGTGGCCGCGACGCTGCGCCTCGTGGCCGATCAGGGCCCGATTCGCGCTCGCGACACCGGGGCCGTCCGTCTCCCGCCCCGGGCCGGGCATATGTGGAACTGGCACGAGGGCAAGGTCGCGCTCGAGCACCTGTTCTTCAGCGGCGCGATTGGCGCCGCGCGCCGGATCAACTTCGAGCGCCACTACGACCTCGCCGAACGGATCCTGCCGCCGGAGATCCTCGACGCCCCGACCCCGCCGCCGGCCGACGCCCAGCGCGAGCTGGTCCGCGTCGCCGCCCGCGCCCTCGGGATCGCCGCTGAGCCCGACCTGGGGGATTACTTCCGTCTCCCCCGGGCGGTCTCCAAGGTCCGCGTGGCCGAGCTCGTCGCGGCCGGCGAGCTGCGCGAGGTGCAGGTGGCGGGGTGGGGGGTGCCGGCCTATCTCTGGCACGAGGCTGCGCGCCCCCGCGGGGTCCACGCGCGGGCGCTGCTCTCCCCGTTCGACTCACTGATCTGGTTTCGGCCCCGGACCGAGCGCCTGTTCGGGTTTCGCTACCGCATCGAGATCTACACCCCGCAACCCAAGCGCGTGCACGGCTACTACGTCCTGCCCTTCCTGCTCGGCGCGTCACTGGTCGCCCGGGTGGACCTCAAGTCAGATCGCCAGTCCGGCGTGCTGCGCGTGCAGGGCGCCTACGCCGAGCCCGGGGTTGACAGCCACCACGTCGCCGCCGAGCTGGCCGCTGAGCTGCAGCTGACCGCCGGCTGGCTCGGGCTCGGCGCGGTGGCGGTGGCCGGACGGGGGGATCTGGCCGGCCAACTCGCCTCCTTTTTCTGAAGCGAGCCCGGACCGGCTCACTGGCGGCCGCGCGCATGGCGGGGCAGCCAGCAGACCGCTCCGGCCGCGGCGAGCAGCAGCGCCACCGCGACGAGCAGCGCGTGGTCGGCCGCGCCGACGAACGGCCCAGCGCCGTGTCCGCCGCCGAGCCGATCGAACAGCACCGTGCCGACGACGGCGATCCCGACCGACATGGCCAGCTGCTGGACGGACTCCAGCAGCCCCGAAGCCGAGCCGAGCTCGTGCGGGTGCACGCCGGCCAGAATCACGTCAAACATCGGGACAAACACCATGCCCATCCCAAAGCCGGTCAGCGTCAGCGGCGCGACCAGCGACCAGGCGGTCAGGCTGGCGCCTGCTCCGCGCATGACCAGGTCACAGCCGACCAGGCCGGCGGCCATCGTGATCAGCCCGATGTGCATCGTGGTGCGGCCCAGCGCAGCGAGCAGCGCCGACGAGGTGATCGATCCCGCGATCGCGGCCAGCGGCACCGCGAGCGTGGCCAGACCGCTGTCCAGTGGGGTGAAGCCCAGGCCACCCTGGAACATCACGTTGAGCACAATCATCATGCCGCCCATCGCCCCGATGAAGCCGACCACCACGGCCAGCCCGGCGACGTACGGGCGCCGGCGCAGGATCGACGGCTCGACCAGCGGGGTCTGCCCACGCCGCGAGCGCCGGGCCTGCAGCGCGGCGAAGGCGACCAGCAGCAGCACGCCGGCGGCGATCATGCCCAAGCACCAGGTCGGCCAGCCCTGCTCGCGGCCCTGGATAATCGGATACACAAGCGCGATGCCGCCGCCCATCGCCAGCAGGACGCTGGGGAGGTCAAGCCGCGCGCCGGGAGTCGCCGGTTCGGTCAGGGGCAGCAGTCGGCGTCCGGCCACGATCGCGGCCAGACCGAGCGGCACGTTGACCAGAAAGATCGCGCGCCAGCCTGAGCCGAGCACGTCCAGTGAGACGAGGCCGCCGCCGAGCAGCGGTCCGAGGACGGCGGCCAGGCCCATCACCGGCCCGAACACGGCGAACGCCTTCTGCTGGTTCTCGTCGCCGAACAGTTCTCGGATCAGCCCGAAGCCCTGCGGCACCATGATCGCGGCGACCGCGCCCTGCAGCGCCCGGGCGGCGATCAGGGTCGTGGCGCCGGGCGCGAACGCGCACAGGACCGAGGCGCCGACGAAGCCGCCGATGCCGGCCAGCAGCACGCGGCGCCGTCCGAGCGCGTCGCCGAGCCGGCTGCCCAGTAGCAGCGTCGCCGACATCGCCAGTGTGTAGGCGGCGGTGAACCACTCCAGGTCGGCGTAGGAGCCACCGAGGTCGCGACGGATCGCCGGCGCCGCGGTCTGGGTGATGGTTGAGTCCAACAGGTCCATCACGGCCGAGGCGATGACGACGATCAGACCGAGCCATGCGGCTCGTGTGGTGGGCCGGGCCTCAGCGCCGGCCAGGGGGTGGGTGAGCGTGGTGGTTGACATGGGCACAGCCTCGCGACAATCACGGTCAGTTTCGGTCCGCAATCGGCGCTGCGGACTCGGTATGCGGTCAGCTTCGGTCCGCAATAGCTGTCAGGCTGTGCACCACGATGGTCCAGACCTCCGCTCGCCTGCTCGCCCTGCTCTCGCTGCTCCAGGTCCGGCGTGAATGGACCGGCCCGGAGCTCGCCGAGCGGCTCGACGTCGGGCCTCGCACGATCCGCCGCGACGTCGAGAAGCTGCGCTCGCTCGGATATCCGGTGCAGGCCGCACCCGGCGTGGCCGGCGGCTACCGGCTCAGCGCCGGGGGCGAGCTGCCGCCGCTGTTGCTCGACGATTCCGAAGCGGTGGCCGTCGCCGTGGGGCTGCGCACGGCGGCCCTGGGCTCTATCACTGGGATCGAGGAGACCTCGATCCGTGCCCTGGCCAAGCTCGAGCAGGTCCTGCCATCCCGGCTGCGCCGGCGGGTCAGCGCGCTGGGGGACGCGACCTCGGCGTTCGGCGTCGACGGCCCCCGGATCGATGCCGACGTGCTCGCCAGCCTGGCCGGCGCGTGCCGGGACGCCAGCCGGCTGCACTTCGCCTATGTGGCCAAGGACGATCGTTGCACACGGCGCGACACCGAGCCCACTGCCGTCGTCTACAGCGGCTACCGCTGGTATCTGGTCGCCTACGACCTCGACCGTGAGGACTGGCGCACGTTCCGGATCGACCGAATCCGCGGCCGGGCCCGAGTCGGCGGACGTGGTCAGCGGCGCACGGTCCCCGGTGGCGACCCCGCGGCGTTCGTCAAGCGACAGCTGCGCTCCGGGGGATCGGCGGAATCACTCGCGCCGTGCGGCCGGATCCGACTGAACCTGCCCGCCGCAGAGGCCGGTCGCCGGATCCCCGATCGCTATGCGACGGTGGCGCCCGACGGTGAGCACGCCTGCGTGGTCAGCACCCGCGGGCCCTGGTCACGCGAGTTCGTGGTCTGGATGGCGCTGCTCGATGCGCCGATGCAGGTGCTGGACCCGCCCGAAATGGCGCAGGCCGCGCAGGCGATGGTCGCGCGGCTGACCGCCGCCGCCTGACCACGCCCCGTTTCGGCCGCTTACGCGGTGCCACCTCCCACAGCCCTCCGAACTGGCTGATCGCGAGCAGTCGCCCGTCGATGACCGCGAGATCGTCGGGCAGCGTCAGCCGCGCCAGCCGCGTACGGCGATGCCCGGAAATCGTCCAGATGACGCTGACGTACTCGTCGACTTGGATCGCACCGTGCCAGTAGAGCGCGTGCACCGGGCGCACCATGCCACTCGCGATCAGCCGCACCCGGCCGTGGTGCAGGAGATAGAGGTTGCCGTTCTCGCTGTCGGGCAGGTAGGTGTCCCCGCCCGGCGCGGCCTGGATGCTGTCCAGCCCTGACTGGCCGGGCACGGTGGGCAGGGTGGCGACCGTCCGCCGGGTGTGGTGCACGAGATCGATGGCCAGGACCCGGTTGGTCTTCTGTTCGGCCAGCTCGAGCCGGGTAACGGACAGCGGCACGATCCCCTCGGGCTCGCCGAACCCGCTCATCAGCGTGTGGACCCGGCCGCCGCGCACGACGCCGAGTGTGTTGGCCTTCACGTCTGAGACCAGTAGCCGCGAACCGTCGTAGGCGAGGTCGTCGGGCGCGGCCTGTCCCCGGCGAGCTGGGAGATGTG